>DATMMY010000413.1:0-6909 GCA_035569515.1 Candidatus Solibacter sp.
TGTTGCCCAAACAGACCAGAACCCACTGCATGCGATATTCGTCTTGTGGTACTATCTGGTCCGCGTATTTAATCTCCGAACAGGGGTACGAAACAATGCAAAGCTTTGAAATGTCGATCGGTTTACGCAAGCTGGTCCTGAAACAGGAAACTTTGAGAGATTTAACAAATGGGAGCGCCAGCAAAGATAGAGCTGAGTTCAACAGTTTTCCTTGTCCTGGGACGTTCGTTTGCCCCACGGTACATTGTCTAAGACATAAGGATTAACTGGGGCAACTCGTGTGGGTAGGCAACCAGCAGCAATGCTGATCAGCATGTCGAGGATTCAATCCCCAGATGACCGCGACTTGTACCCAAGCGCTTACTGTTGAATCAGCCCGCACGGAAGTTAGTTGTGCGAAATACAAAAAAGACCGCATGGGCGCATTGGGATGGAAAAGGATTACCTTGCCGACGAAGCTGAAGTGCTTTCAGCATTCAGCCAACGTTCCACAAGTTTTTGCGCACACGCCTGCCCGCAAAGATGTTTCGCATTCGCGTCGTGCGCCGACATGTTTTCCCAGGGATAGATTTTCAGCACATGCCGTTCCGGGGCCTCCTGGTGCGGACGGTAGGGCTCAGTCCAAATCAGCCACCAATGGTCTACGGAGCCCTTTTGCTTACCGCAGACATCGCAGTTGAACGTTTCGGTCCAGGTCAATTTACACCTCATGCAGGTCTCTTAATCGTCCTAGCAGAACAGTAGCCGAAGGCCCCGGAGAAATTCAAGGTTGAAACACTTGTCCTTGCCTGAATTAGCTGTCTTCCTTAGAATCAGCATGTCTTTCAGGTGCTTCTCCAGATTTTTTCATGGTGGTGGCTCTCAGTGGCTTTCATAATCAGGGTCGTCAGTTTGTTTTTAGCGGTCACGCCTATGGCGGCGCAGGCCGCTGGTTCCAGCCCTAGTGAACTGAACCGGCGTATTGAACGCCACGTGCGGGCCTACGCGGAGGCGCCTCCCGGCTCTCAGGTCTCTCTGGGGAACCGTGCGCCCAGCGGTTTTACCGGCTATGACATTCTTCCGGTCACGATAGAACAGCAGGGAATCAAGAAGACTTTTAGTTTTCTGCTATCCAAGGATGGCAAGAAGCTTCTCTATATGAAGGAGTTTGATCTTAGCGAAGATCCGTATGCGAAGGTAATGAGTAAGATTGATCTTTCGGGAAGGCCCGTCCGAGGAGCCGAAAATGCAGTAGTCACTATGGTAGTTTACGACGATTACCAATGTCCATTTTGCGCGCGCATGTACGTCAATCTTGTGAACGAGGTAGTGAACCACCATCGGGACCGGGTCAGGATTGTCATCAAAGATTTTCCTATTCTCGATGCGCATCCCTGGGCCATGCGCGCGGCCATTGATTCTCAATGCCTGGCTCAGCAAAGCGCCGCTGCCTATTGGGATTTTTCGGATTACATCCATACTCATCAACAGGACGTGAGCAAGCCCAAAGAGAAAGAGCGCGCTGATGCCTCTTCGGTGCTCGACGCGCTGGCAGCCGAGACCGGGCAAAAACATGGGGCGAATGCTGCCGCGCTTCAGGCTTGTCTTGCCCGTCAGGACAAGGCGCCGGTTGAGGCATCCCTGATGGAGGGAAAATCTTTGGGTGTGAGCGCCACTCCCACTATGTTCGTCAACGGAGAGGAAGTAGAGGGAGTGCTTAGCACAGAGAACCTGCGACTGGTCATCGAGCGGGCGCTCAATGAAGTTGCACCACCAAAGTAAACCCTTGGAAACCTTCAAAAGTAGCCCCAACCCACCCCGCAACAATGGAACAACAAGAGCCGAATCAATAGGTTAGGGATAGTTTAAGATAGTAAACTAAAGCTTGGTTTTCTAGATAAAGTGTTCTATGTTATCTAGCGTACATAATAAAAACTGGAAAATTAGCTTGATCTGGATGCATACTTGATTTAAATCGGTATCAAATGCACGAGCCAACCCAAGAACCGCGGGATGCTGCTCGCTTATTAGTACACATTGCCGCTCTCGAGCGAGAAGTTTCTGAGCTTCGCCAAAAACTGGCGAAGCAGTCTTCTGACAGCGAAGACCTTCTGGTCTTTCCCGCCGATATACACGAAGATCTATTCTCCAGTGATGTCCCCTATCGCGCCTTAGTCGAAATGTTTCCTCACGCAATCTGGATAGCAGAGCCTGACGGAAGCACCAGTTACGCCAACCGCTATTGGTACGAGCTTTCCGGCCTGAGCCTGGAGCAGACAGTCGGGTTGGGATGGACGTCTGCTCTGCATCCTGAGGATGCCGCGAAGGTGGTGGACCGCCAGCGGCAGACGATCGCTACAGGTGTCTCCCCTGAAAATGAACTCCGCTTCCGGCGCGCCACCGATGGCCAGTATCGCTGGCATCTTACGAAAGCAGTACCTCTGAAAGATCCAAACGGCAACATTGTCAAATGGATCGGCATTGCGGTTGACATACACGACCAGAAGGCGGCGGCCGTGGCCATTGAGGAGGCGGAAGAGCGCCTGAGGCTGGCCGTGGAATCCGCCGGTATGGGAACCTGGGATTATTATCCCGAAACCGGTGAAACCCGATGGTCTCTGCGGGCCAAAGAGATTCTTGGCCTGGCTCCGGCGGACGAGATGGATTATCAAGGGTTCCTGGCGCGCGTTCATCCTGAGGACAGGGCCCGCGTGGAAGACGCCCTTCGGTGCGCGGTTGATCCTCAAAAATGGAGTGAATATGACGTTGAGTACCGCGTGGTGTGGCCCAACGGGGAGGTACGCTGGGTAAACGCCAGGGGCAAGTGCTTCTTCGCCGACGGCCCCCAACGCAGGTGGGTGCGATTTACCGGCATGGTTTTGGACAACACGGAACGGATGCGGGCCGAGCACGAGCGGGCCAAACTGATTGCGGTCATTCAGAAAAGCCCGGATTTTATCGGACTTTCCGACACTCAGGGTAAGGTTCTCTTCATCAACCGGGCGGGGCAGAAACTGGTCGGTTTGCGCGACGACGCCGAGGCTGCTTCAAAACGAATTGAGGACTATTTTCTTGCCGAAGACCTTTCCCGGTTTCAAGAACATGTGCTTCCCCTGATTCGATCGGGAAAGGTATGGGAGGGCGAGTTTCGCTTTAAGAACTTTGAGACTGGGAAGACAATCGTTCTGGATGCGCGCGGGTTCGGGATCTTCGACGCATTCGGTCATTTGACCAACATCGCCACTGTGAGCCGGGACATTTCCGAAAGATCTAAAGTTGAAGAACAACTTCGGCTAGTCCAAAAGATGGAGGCGGTGGGCAGGCTGGCAGGCGGAATCGCCCACGACTTCAACAATCTGCTGACCATCATCAAGGGCTACAGCCAAATTCTTGAGGACCATCTGCAGGCAGATCCTGAGGACGCGCGGATTGTCAAAGAGATTGCCAATGCCGCCACCAGGGCCGCCGCTTTGACCAACGAACTGTTGGCGTTCAGCCGCCGGCAGATTGTGCAGCCGCGCATACTGGATCTCAACAAGGCCATCCTGCGCATACAAGGCATGTTGCAGCGCCTGGTAGGTGAAGACATTGTGATCCAAACCAATCTTGCGGAGGATTTGTGGCCGGTCCTGATGGATCCCAGCCAGGTGGATCAGATACTGATCAATCTGACCGCCAATGCGCGGGACGCCATGCCCCATGGCGGCAACATAGTTTTGGAAACTCAAAACAGGGAACTCCCGTGTTCAACGGATGCCGAGCAAATGGACGCAGCTCCGGGCCCTTACGTGTGCTTATCATTCCGTGATAGTGGTTTGGGCATGGATGCCGAGACGCTCAGCCACATTTTTGAGCCTTTCTTTACGACCAAACCGGTTGGGAAAGGCACTGGGCTGGGGTTGGCGACAATCTATGGGATCATGCAGCAAAGCTCCGGCCACGTTGTTGCGCGCAGCCAGATCGGGCAAGGAACGGTTTTCAACCTTTATTTGCCGCGCGCGGCTGAGGGCGTTCGGGAGGAACCCAGGGCCCCCGAATCCGCCGACCTGCGCGGGACCGAGAAAATCCTGGTGGTGGAAGATGAAGCGAGTTTGCGGCGCATGGTGGCGGAGTATATTCGCAAGTGGGGCTACACCGTATATGAAGCCGGCCAAGCAACCGAGGCCCTTGCTCTTGCCGAGGCTCATCCCATCCATTTGCTCGTTACCGACATAGTGATGCCGGGAACCAGCGGCCACGTTCTGGCGTCGTTGCTGGCCAGCCGGCATCCCGGCATTTGTGTCATCTACATGTCTGGGTACAGCGAGCATGCCGCGCTTAAAGAGGCCCTGCTTCAGCCAGGAACTGCATTCATGCAAAAACCGTTCGAGCCCAAAGACATTCTCCGCAAAGTTCGTGAGACCCTCGACACAACCAAACGCCATCGCCAGAATTCAAGCACAACTCAATAGTCGTAACGCCGTAGGCCTGCGCGGAGCGCACATAAAGAAGAAGCAGTTTCCGGAGAGGGCACACAAAGGACAATCTTAGAAAACATTCAGGTTGGCTGGCACCCACACCCACCTGCTTTTTCTGACCGCAGGGACATCGCCCAACGATTTTGGTTGCCTTGTGATTTTTCCAATGTATACTCCTCTCCCTAACTAATTCCAAGAGTTTTCAATTGCCCGTTGAAAAGGCCAAGAAGTGTCCTGTGTGCCGTGGTACAGGACGTAGCGCTAAAGGTGTCCGCTGCAAGACTTGCAAGGGGACCGGGGAGGTTATCGTCTCCAAGACCTGAGCCGTTTTGAACGCGGCCAATAACGCCGCTGGTTATTTGCCAAACAATTTGTGCCGCATGTCCGGCCAAAACTCCTTCAGAACGTTAAAAAAGGCGTCCAGCGCAATCTGCTGGCTGTATTTGTAGGCATTGTCAGAGAATGTGCGGTTTTCAGAGGGATAGTAAGTATTGGATATGGCGGTGGCCGCAGCATTGCCGAAAATTTCCGAGTAGTTGAACTGGTTCTTTCCCGAGTCGTTGCGGGTGATCCATTCGCGGCTGGCGGAGTATCGGACGCGCCTCCAGAATCCGCCCCCAGCTTTGCTCATGGGGAAATAGCGTGGGTCCTGGTGCAATATGACCGGAAAAACCGATTCGCTCATCATGTTGCCGATGGTCTGATCGGCAAATGCGGTGCCGAAGTATTTGCCGAAGCCTGCGGCCCCCTGGCCGAAAGATTTGGTCTGGTTCTTGGCCATCGATATACCCGCAAAAATTCCAGCCGCCGGATATGCATACGGATCAAATGAATCCAGGAATCCCAGCTTGAATTTTTCCGCGGCAGTGAGACTGGTCGGTTCTCTGTTCTCATCCTCAACAGTCCTGTAGTTTGGAATGACTTTGAAAATCCGGTCATTCTTCTTTTTGTTGTCCTTCTTTTTGTCGTCCTGTTTGTCTTGGCTCCGGGCGCTTTTTTCGGAAGAGTTTTCCGGCTTGGCCGGAGTTGGAGATTGAGTCTGAGATCGAGCAATTCCGGCCAAGCCCAACACGCTGATACAGGAATAAAGAAAAAAAGTGCGAATCACGGAAGACTCCTTCTATAAATACTACGTTACCAAAGACATGGAGTTTCAGGTAACCGGATCCTGGGCCGGTTTAGAAAAAATGCGATAAGTATTTTGCGTTCAACTGGTTACAGGGTGAGATGAATTCTTGGCAATTGTGCTTCCGCCTGGAGCTCCGCTTTTGCCGTGAAACGCCAGCCCAACTCGCTTCACTACTGATCAGCATGGCATTTTTGAATAGCGAGTTACAGGAGCACCAGATGGCAAAACAGGCGACGGCGGGAGCTTCTGCCCAGCGCCCTCACAGCCAGTTGCGCTTAAACCAGCTCGACGACCAAGGCTGTTTGTCTGTTCTGCGCTTTGTTCTGAGTGCTTTTCGCGCCCGACGGCCGGAAGACCGGTTCTGGAGTCTTCTAAGGCAGTTTCTCTTTGATGCCCAAGTGCTTCGAGAACCGGAAGCGGTCATCGCTAAGGAACTGCTTTCGCAGTCGAGCTGCCTGGAACCGAAGCAAGCCAGGGCCTTGCTGGATTACTTGAGTCAAGCCTATGCCCAGGCAGGCGACCGGCTTTTTTGGACTACCTTGAACGATGCCATTCAGATTTATTCGGTCATTCCTCTGATCTAAAACCCGGATTATTCATGAAAAGTGTGGCTTAGAGTGGATGTGCTTACGGCGGGCGTGCTTGCGGTAGGTGTGCTTACGGGCGGGCGTGGCTCGTTAAATGTTTTCGTTTCACCACACATCGGACCCCTTGTCATTCTGTCTATGACAACGGGAGAGAGTGTGGCGTGTGGGAAAAGATTTCCATTGATGAATAATTCAGGCTAACCTTCTGTCCAAGGCATTACGCTAGCGGCGACAGCTTTCTATATCTCTGCCTCCACCGGAATCGGCGGACGCAGTTACCACGGTAATATCCAACACCGAAAACTGCGGTGCAACTATTTTTTGAGTGCGGGTTAATATCGGCAGACAGGCTAACAACCTGAAGAGGATTCGAAGGAGAACACAACAATATGCGACGACTTCTTGTACATCTGCTGGCACTGGCGGTGCTTGGAATAGGGACCGCGGCTTATGCCCAAACTGGGAATTCCGGAGGCGATCTTCAGAACGACAAGAAAGATGCCCGGAAAGACAAGCGCGATCTGAACAAAGATCGC
The DNA here is from genome assembly GCA_035569515.1 of Candidatus Solibacter sp. Taxonomy (GTDB): domain Bacteria; phylum Acidobacteriota; class Terriglobia; order Terriglobales; family Acidobacteriaceae; genus Angelobacter. The sequence goes on from DATMMY010000413.1 coordinate 6,689, forward strand.
AAAGACATCAACCAGGACCAGCGTGACCTGAACAAAGACCGCGCCGACCGGAACAAAGACGCACGCGACATCAAGAATGACGAGGCGCGGCTCGACAGGCTCCAGAAGGCATGTAAGAACGGAAACAAGCAGGCCTGCGAAAAGGCCAAGAATCAAAAGGCCGACATGGCGAAGGACAAAAAGGACGTCGCCAAGGATCAGAAAGACATTAATCATGACCG
>DATMMY010000414.1:0-4278 GCA_035569515.1 Candidatus Solibacter sp.
GCAACTGCTCCAGAAGGGGCTGCTGGACGAGGCCGGGGTTGCGGCGCGGCATGGCTTGGACCGCAGCCCCAAAAGCGTCGTAGGACTTAATTTACTTGGCGTTATTTATCAACAACAGGGTAAGGACGCTGAGGCCATCCCGCAATTTGAGCGGGCCCTGGCCATCAAGCCGGACTCCGTCGACACCCTCAATAATTTAGCGACGAGCTACGCGGCGCAGAAGAGAATGGATCTTGCCGAACAGATATTCCGCAAGAGTTTGCGATTGAAGCCCGGAGACGCGGCCGCAAATTACAACCTCGGATTGCTGCTGCTCGATCGCAACAAGGCAAAAGAATCCATTCCTTATCTCCTGCGCGTTCGCCATCCAGACGTGCCTACGCGCCTGAACCTGGTTCGCGCCTACCTCAGTTCAGGAAATAATGCATCCGGGCTGGCCACTGCGGAAGCATTGTCGCAGAACTCGCCAAAAGATACGAAGGTGCATTTTTCGCTCGGCGTACTTCTTGGCTCGCATCGTCAATACCAGAACGCAATCCATGAGTTTGAGCTGGCGAACGCGCTGGAGCCACAGACGTTCGACATTCTGCATGACCTGGGCCAGGCCTATCTGTTAAGCGGACAGCCCGCGAAGGCTCAGGAGACACTCGACCAGGCGTTGCACTTGCAGCCCGATTCCGCGGACACGCTCCATCTTATGGCCAGGGCCGAGACGGACCTGGGGAAAGACGTGGATGCGCTTGAGCTGCTGGTGCGGGTGCGAAAGATCTCGCCAAAAAACACGGATATTTTGCTTTTGATGGCGCGTTTGAGCATGAAGCAACAGTTCTTTGAAGACGCCATCGAAGTCCTGAAGGAAGGGGTAGAAATCGACCCGCGCCGGGCGGATCTTCATGCGGCACTGGGCGAGAGTTACTTCACGGTGGGCAAAGTCGAAATGGCGGTGAAAGAGTTCAAAACGCTCGTCGGCCTGGATCCTTCGCCGCGCTCCTACGCGTTGATGGGAATGTGCTATCGCCATCTAGGCCAATACGAGGAAGCGAAGCATTTTCTTGATGAGAGCCTCAAAGGAGATCCGGAAAACCTGCCCGCATTATTCCACCTCGGGATGATTGCAAAAACACAGGGAAAGCCGCTCTTGGCAGAAAGCTATTTCGAGCGAGCGGTTCGCGCTGATCCGAATTATGCAGACGCACTTTTGGAACTGGCCGGCGTCAAAATGGGCCAGCGACAATTCGAGGAAGCGATTCCCCTTCTGCGGCGCTGCATTCAGGTCAATCCGGGGCTGGCCGCCGCACATTACAAGCTGGCGGTCGCGGAAAGAAGCGCACACCAGCTGGAAGCAGCGCGCAGGGACATGAGCGTCTTCCAAACGCTCTCGAAAAATCCGGAACCAGCTCCTTATCCGCTTCAACATTTTTTCGATTATTTGGAACGGAGGAACGCATTGCCGATTGCCCAGCAAAGTGCGGCGGATCTCCACGAATTGGAAATGGAAGTGAAGCAGCACCCGGATCGCCCTCGCAGTCTCTATCTTTTGGCCGAGGCGTTGCTTAAGGCCAGGCGCGAAAGAGATGCCATGGAGGTTCTTCAGCGGTTGGAGGAAGTCAGCGGAGGGGACTTTCGAACGGAACTAGGCATTGGAGTATTGCTGGGGCGTTTTCGGTCGAATTCCGCGGCCGTGCAATACCTGCAAGCCGCTTTGAAAGTAGATCCAGCTTCTGAGGAAGCAAAATACAACCTCGGCGAGGTGTATTTTCAAAGCGGCAACTACGGAGCAGCGCTTCAAGCGCTCCTCGAAATATCGTCGCCGGAGCAAAGAGACAGTTCTTATCTGTCCTTGCTTGGAGATGTCTACGCGCGTCTAGGCCGCGGCCAGGAGGCGCAAGAGGTCCTAAAAGAAGCCGTCGGCAAATCGCCCAACAACGATCGGTGTTACGTTTCTCTAGCCATGGAGCAACTGCGGGCGGGAGCTGCGGATGCGGCAAAAGCAACGGCGCAGGAAGGTTTGGCTCGAATTCCCGACTCTGGTCCCTTGCATTGGGTAGCGGGGATCGTGGCCGTAGTTCGAGGAGATATACAAGATGGAGAAAAATACTTAAGAAAGGCGGTTGACCTTATGCCCGCGCGCGAGACGGCCTACGTTTCGCTGGGGATGCTCTACTATGAAGAAGGCCGAATGGGAGACGCGCGCCAGGTACTAAAACAATGCGCGGAAATGTTTCCACAAGGGACGCTGGATGTGGAGAAGATCAAAGCCACGCTCGATGCCGCGTCGATAACAGAAAATTCCCCCGCGAAAACCGTGGCACTCTCACCCGCGGCCCGGCAGGAATTTTACGAACTGGCGTTAACTATGGCTGACGCAAAGCGTTGACTCCCCTCGATTCAAAAGGCCTCTTCGCGATCCGCGCATGATGAGCATGGTGAGACTGTGGACCAGGACGAGCAATAAGGTTTTCCGGGAAGCGGGAAGCACCGCGGCGCTTTGCCTGGTAGCAACTGCCTTGCTGGGCATCGGCCTACAGGCTGCGGCAGGCAGTAATGAATATCAGGCCGCGCCTGCGTCTGCCGCCAAATTCGTTGATGTGACTTCGAAGCTTGGAGTTCGCTTTGAACATGCGGCTCCGCATACTTCCAAGAAATATCTTCTCGAGACCATGGGCTCCGGAATAGCGCTGTTCGACTACGACAACGATGGCCGGCTCGACTTGTTCGTTGTAAACGGCGCGGAGATCAACGAGCCTTCTTCGCCCGGCACGATTCCAAAAAAGACCGGGCCAAAATACTGGAATCGTCTTTATCATCAAAAGCCGGATGGCACGTTTGAGGACGTCACGGAAAAAGCCGGTTTGCAAGGCGTGGGATATGGAATGGGCGTGGCAGTGGGAGACTACGACAATGATGGGTACGAAGATCTGTACGTAACGGCGTATGGCGGCAACCGCCTGTATCACAACAACGGAGATGGGACCTTCAGTGATGTCACTGAAAAAGCTGGTGTAGGCGGTGGCGGCTGGTCCACAAGTGCAGCGTGGGTGGACCTGGATGGCGACGGTTTGCTCGATTTGGTCGTGCTGCGCTACCTGCAATGGGATTTTGGAGATATTTGGTGCGGCGAACGGAAAGACGGCTACCGGTCTTATTGCCATCCCGATCAATTTCAGCCAATGCCGCCTCTTGTTTATCACAATGACGGGAATGGCCACTTTACCGAAGTCAGCAAGAAAATAGGTTTCACGAAGCCCGGAAAGGGGCTAGGTGTTGCAGTTGCTGATTTCAACGGCGATGGACACACGGACGTGTTCATCGCCAACGATTCCATGCCTGAATTCCTGTATCAGAACAGGGGAGACGGGACTTTCGACGAAGTGGGGCTGCTTGCGGGAGTGGGCGTGGATGCCGACGGGCACGTTTACGCAGGGATGGGAGTGGATTTCTCTGATTACGACAACGACGGCCTGCCCGACCTGGTGATCAGCAATCTGGCTTATCAGAAGTACGCCCTTTACCGGAATAACAGTGATGGCACCTTTGCCTATACAACGGAGAGCTCGGGACTAGGAGAGATGACGCGGTTGCATTCGGGCTGGGGATTACGGCTGATCGACTACGACAATGATGGCTGGAAGGATCTTTTCGTCGTGCAGGCCCACGTGCTTGACACCGTCGAGCTAGTCTATCCACAACTCCATTACCGCGAACGAATGCTGCTGGCGCGGAACACGGGCCACGGATTCGTTGACGTCTCCGAGGGTTCCGGGGAAGTTTTCCATCAAGCTTGGGCGAGCCGGGGACTGGCTACAGGAGACCTGGACAATGATGGGCGCGTCGATGCCGTGGTGACTACGAACGGCGGGCCGGTTCATATCCTGCAAAACGAAACGGACACGCGTTTCCACTGGCTGGGGCTGAACTTGATAGGACACAAAAGCAATCGGGACGCGATAGGGGCGTCGGTCAGGATGATTACCAGCCAAGGCACACAATACGCGACCGTGACTACGGCTGGTAGCTATCTCTCGTCTAGCGATAAGCGTTTACATTTTGGCCTGGGGACCGATACAAAAGCACAAAAGGTAGAGATTCAATGGCCGAGTGGAATTACGCAGAGCCTTAAAGACGTTTCCGCAGATCGCATGGTGCGGGTGGATGAACCTGCCGGAAGTGTGCAACCCTCCCCAAAATGACCGAGGAGATAGGGATAGCGTCCGGCCGAGCACATAATCTGCCGAGCCTGCTCACCGTTTTTCCTGTCAAATTGTGCACGGCGCTTGT
>DATMMY010000415.1:0-7774 GCA_035569515.1 Candidatus Solibacter sp.
TCAGGTGAGCCGCTTTGGACGGCAAATCTCTACAAGGACTACGGTTTCCAGAGATTTGATCGCGAGATACGTGCGAACTGGTTGGGGAATCAAGGGCTCGCGTTTCTTTCGGCGGGGCGGATCGCCGTCTATCAGGTAAACCAGAAGGCTGAACGGGTGAAACTCGGGCCTAGGGACGCGAGCGGGGGAGCTGGAAATTTTTATCTCCAGCTGGAGATCCTCGATAGTCGCGACGGCCATGAAATCGCCCAACTGCGGCTGCCTGCCTGCGGCATGCTGAGTGGCATCATGCCTACGCATGACGGGAACTTCATCGTTCGCACCGGCGAGATGCTTAACCTATATTCATCTTCATTGCAACGAGTTGCCTCCTATCGCCTGCCACTTGAGAAAGGAGAATCACAGATCTGGGAAACCCAGGTAGCATCGTCAGGAGACATAGTTGTTGCGATAAGGCGGCCACTGTATGCCGACCTGGCTTTGCAGGGGAAGCCGACCTATGTCGAGATCCTGGACGCGACAACGTTGCAGCTCAAGAACGCGTTCTCTCCGCAGCATCCGGCGGGATGGTTTAGTTCCGTGGGGGACCACTGGATTCTCAGCGATGCTCCGCAGGGAAAGCGGCAGTGGAGCATGATGGATTTTAACGGCAATTGGAACCGCTTTGACCCCTCACTCTCCTCGCTTTTGCGTTTTCGTTATCGGTACTTCGAACTTCTGGCCCATGACTATCTGGCGGTCTACGGAAAAGGTCAATTGGTGATCCTGTCAAAGCCAGAGGAGGCGATATTCAAACTAGTGCAGCCGCATCAGTTTTTTGAGTCCCTGGCGACGACTGATGGGTTCCTGGCCGTGAAGATTGCGAGCCGCCCAGCGGCTTACGAGAATGGCAAGGTTATCTTGCCGGACACCGCCCAGGTGGAGGCCTATGATTTGAAAAGCCAGTCCAGGCTGGTTTCCATTGAGGTGTCTACCAAGGGACTTTATTTCGCCATTTCGCCGCAGGGAGACCTGGGAATTATTCATGAAGGCCGCCTGGAAGTTCTGCGGGGGAATGCGGCAAAGTAGATGTTGTATTTGTTGGGGTTGCGGAAAGGTACGTTCGGCGTGAAGGCGCGATTGATTCTTCTACTGGCCCTGGGTTGCCAAGTGTCCAGTCAGATGCATGAGATGCGCCAGCGTTGGACGATGACCCTTCGCGAGGGGCATGGTCTCCAGACGTTTGATCGACCAAGCCAGCAGCTATGGTACAGGCAGCAGGGAGTGGTATTTATTACACCTGATCGGCTGGCCGTCTACCAGGTGAACCAAAGACTCGCACCGGCGCCACTGGCCAGACGAGACGTGAGCGGCGGGTCGGGCAATTTTTTCTTAGACCTGAAAATTCTCGACGCGCACCACGGCCACGAAATCAAGTTCATACGCTTTCCAACCAGCGGTTCCTTTTCGCGGGTGGTTGCTGTCCGCGGCGGCAGCTTTCTCGTCCGCACAGGAGATGTGCTTTATCTCCTGTCTCCGGCATTCAGCGTACTTGCTTCGAAAACACTGCCTTTGGAAAGAGTGGCTCCCTTTGAAGAATGGCAAATCAGCGTGCCCCATTCAGGAGCAGAGATTGTCGTGGTACACCAACAGTTATTTATCCATGAGGCGGTGCTGGCGGATGGAACTTTATTAAGTCCGGGAACGTCCAAAGCGGATGTCGAGATATTGGACTCAGATACGCTGAAGGTGGTTAAGACATTCAATCTTTCCCACCATCTGGCTTACTGGTCAGCGGGAGAACGGTTTCTGGTAGGCACGCATGCCAGCCAGCCACATCATGCTGAAGAGTTTGGCCTGCTGGATTTCGACGGCCGCTGGAAGGAGCTGAAGCCAACTTTCACAACCAAACAACCATGCGCTCCCATCATGGAGGCCCTCGACAATCAGCATATTGCCGCTTACGGTTGCAATGGCATTGTTGTGTTCTCGGAATCCGGCGACCAGATTTTTTCGTCCGGTGGCCGGGCCAACGAGGTTCCTCTGCGGGTGGCCAACTCTGGAAATTATCTCGCGGTAGAATTTTTTGGTTTACCCAGCAGCCTCAGTTTGAAGATGAAGCCGTCACACATTGTTCTTTTCGACATCAAGGGCGGCACCCAGCTCGCCGCGCTTTCTGTTCAAAAGAACGTTGTTTATTACGATGTCTCCGCCCAGGGATCGCTTGTGGTGCTGGAAGGGGATACGCTCACGATGTTCGGGCAGGGAACTGAATAATGTTGCGCTGGTAGATCGACCTGTCTGCCTGCAGGGCCGCTCTAATTCGTGTTTATTCGCGTGAATTCGCGGCTAAATTGATTTTTACTCCCTCTACCTAGCAAAGCGCCCCAACGACAATCGTCAAGAATTACTTGAGACACCGTAATAGATCATAAGCTGGATTTAGATGCGTTCGGTCCCGGCTTATCCGGGTCGAGAGTGGCTGACGCAACCATGCTGAGGCATTCTGCTTCCGAGTATTAGGAGGAAACGTCAGCGCGTGAGAATAAGGGTTCTTCTTGTCGACGATGAACAGGCGATTGTCGATAGCCTGGCGGAGATCCTTCGGTCCGCCGGCTACGAGGTACTCTGTGCGCGTAGTGGACAGGAGGCTATCGATAAGGTCAGTGAATTTTACCCTGACATACTTCTTACCGACGTGCTGCTGCCAGGCATCAACGGGTTTGAATTGGCCTTGCAGGTGAAAGAAAAATGCCCGAAGTGCCGGCTGCTCCTGTTTTCAGGACAGGCGGCCACGGCGATGCTGGCGCAGAGTTTTGGCCCCACATTTACCGCTTTAGGATACCGCTTTGAACTTCTTCCAAAGCCTTTGCATCCAATCGCACTTCTTGCAAAACTTGAGGAATCTCTGACGCAGGTGGCCTAAATCCAGAGCTGGCGAAATCCCTAAAGCAACTCTTACAGGACTGAACAGCATCTCGTAGCCAATAGACAACTTGTATCTAAACTTAAGAGCTTTTCCTTAGATGAAGGTTACAACAAAAGAGTTATGACCCGGAGACATGTTTTCGGAGCAGTGATGTTTCGTTCGATCTGTCCTGGATCGCTCAAGGATTACTTCAGGAGCGCGGAATGAGTACGATCACAAGGCAGTCTTCAACCATCGCGTTAGATGGCGGAGCCAGGTGGGACGAGCATCGTTCTCGCGGGCACAGCGTTCAGTTTTATGAAGACGACGCTTTCCTGCTGGACGGACTAAGCCGTTTTATCGGCGCAGCCTTGTTAGCCGGCGATTCGGCGATTGTCATTGCTACCGAATCTCACAGAGAAGGACTCACCCAGCGGTTGACGAGTAGAGGGTTGGATCTGATGCCCTCGGTCAAACAGGGCCGGTATCTCTCTCTCGACGCAGCGGAGACTTTGGCCAAATTCATGGTGAATGGCTGGCCAGACCAGGTGAAGTTCTCAAACGTCATAGGTAGCGTTATTACGCAACTCAGCGCAACAGCTCAGGCTGAGCATCCGCGGGTTGCGGTTTTCGGCGAAATGGTGACCTTATTGTGGGCAGAGGGTAAATCGGATGCCGCCGTTCGACTGGAACAACTCTGGAATGATCTGGCCCAGACGCATTCGTTTCAACTGCATTGCGCCTACCCTATGAATTTCTTTTCTCAAGAAAAAGATGGTGGGCTCGTCCAAAAGATTTGTTCGGAACATTCTCATGTTGCTCCCACTGAGAGTTACACGACCCTGGGCAGCGATGAGGAGCGGCGCCGCAGTATTATCTTTTTGCAGCAAAAGGCACAGGCTCTTGAGACGGAGAAGAAAAAGGCTGAGGAAGCCTCTTTGCAGTTGGCCGCCATTGTGCAATCTGCGGATGACGCCATTGTCAGCAAAGATTTAAATGGCGTAGTGACTAGTTGGAACAGGGCCGCCGAACGCATCTTCGGCTACCGGGCGGAGGAAATTGTGGGTCGCTCAATCCTCCTTATTATTCCCCCCGAGTTGCAGCACCAGGAACCCAGCATCCTGGCAAAGATAAGGGCCGGGGAACGAATCGAACACTTCGAGACCGTGCGTTTGAGAAAGGACGGAGAACGGCTGAATGTCTCTCTAACTATCTCGCCGGTCAAGGATCACAGGGGAAAGATCATTGGTGTAGCAAAAATTGTGCGTAATATTACGCAGCAAAAAAAGCTGGAAGAGGCACTCCACACGAGTGAAAAATTGGCGGCCGTGGGCCGCCTGGCAGCCACCGTCGCGCACGAAATCAATAATCCCCTGGAGGCCGTGACGAACTTCATCTACTTGGCCAAACAACAGCCTGAGCTGCCGGACAGGCTCAAAAACTACCTGGAGCGTGCAGACAGGGAGCTGGGGCGTGTTTCTCACATCGCCCAGCAGACCCTGGGCTTCTATAGAGACAGTTCCCAACCAGTAGAACTCGTTGTTGCCAACGCTGTTGAGGTTGTCCTGATCGTCTACGAAAGCCGGTTCAAATACAAAGCGTTGAAGATCGAAAAGAGAATCCAGCCGGATCTGACGATTTGGACATTGCAGGGAGAATTAAAGCAAATTCTGTCGAACCTGATAGCAAATGCCATCGACGCCTCCAGGGAAGGAGGCAAGATTGTTATTTGCGCCCGCGCTTCACGGCATTTTCAATCTGGCCGCGCCGGAATTCGTATCACCGTAGCCGACGATGGAGCCGGTATTTCGCCTGAGAGCAAACAGAAACTCTTTACTCCATTCTTCACTACCAAGAAAGAAGTAGGAACGGGGCTGGGCCTCTGGATCACAAAAGACTTATTAGAAAAGAAGGGCGGGCACATTCGCTTCCGCAGCCAAACCGGGAGAAAGTCAGGTACGGTAATGAGCCTCTTTATCCCTGTACAGTTGCCTGCTGCCTCTGCAGAGCAGGCCGCTTGAATGGATATTACGAAGCTGAATATTTGTACTCCGGCCACGCCTTCATTCGCCTTGGCTCAGGACAAGCTCATCGGCTGCGTTGAGGACAGGCCCTAAAGGGCCGTTCTTCCACCGCTACAACGTCGGTTGCTATACCGGCATCTCCGCTTAAAAGTTTGCAAACAAAAATTAAAATTTCATTTACTCCATGACCATCAAGCCGGAGCAGGACACCCCGGCGCGGCTCGGGGAATACGCGAAGATGCATGGTATCAACGACAAATACTGGACTTTCCTTACCGGAAAGCCGGAGGACGTTGATATGCTGCGCCATTCAATCGGCTTTGCCGATCCTGATCCTGAACTGGATAAGGACAAGGCAAGGCACAGTGGCATGCTGCGTTACGGCAACGAACCCATGGCGCTCTGGGGAACTTGCCAGGGCAGCGCCGAGCCGGAGTGGATTGCGCAGGAAATTGGCTTTGCTGTCCCGCGCGAGTTCAAGAAACATCCTGCCGTCAACGAGTAAGTGTTCCCTTTCCTCAAATGCGCTCATTTTGCAATGGGCGCATTTTTGTTTTCCGTATATCCCTGTTTTCGCGTTCTTGCATTTCCTCAATACTTTTCGTTTGTGAGCAAAATTGACCAGACAAATGGTTGGCAGAAAAAGCATACTGCTAGCGCACATGCCTACCAGGGAGCTGCGGCAACGCTGAGAGGTGTGCGGGTAGCCGAGTCATCGGCATCTCTGCAAGCGCGCAATGCTGTTCGTCAAAGTCATTGGAAGTCACGTCAAAGATAAAAAGACAAAAAGATAAACGGTGGAACCGATCAGGGCGCCCATACGTCGTGCGCGCGATAGGAGCTTTCAGTGGACTCACACACTACACAGAACACTACATCCATAGAAACTGGAAATGGCACACCGAAGCGTAACGTTGGGAAGGCAACATCCTCAGAACTGTTTGCGACCGGCATAGCCGGTCTTGACGATATTCTGGGTGGCGGCCTCTCGCCCAATCATCTCTATCTCATCGAAGGCGATCCGGGAACGGGAAAGACCACAATCGCGCTGCAATACCTGCTGGAGGGCGCTCGTCTCGGGCAAAAGGGCCTCTATGTCACGCTTTCCGAGTCGAAGATTGAACTTCTGGAAATCGCGGAATCGCACGGCTGGTCGCTTGGATCCATCTCAATATTTGAGATGACTCCGGACGAGAAAGACCTTAAGCCCGAGGCCCAGTACACCGTATTCAATCCCTCAGAGATTGAGCTTGCGGACACCACCGCCACACTGCTGGCCGAGGTGGAAAGGCTCCAGCCGACGCGCGTGGTATTTGATTCCCTGTCTGAGTTGCGCTTGCTGGCCCGTGATTCCCTGCGTTATCGCCGGCAGATTCTGGGTCTGAAGCGATATTTTTCAGGACGCAACTGCACCGTGCTTTTGCTGGATGATCGCACCGCTGAAGGTCATGATCTGCAGCTGCAAAGCATCGCTCATGGCGTGATCCTGATGGAGAGCGTCGAGCGGGAGTACGGTATCAAAAGACGCCGGGTGGAAATAAAGAAGCTGCGGGGCGCGCAGTTCCGCGAGGGCTTCCATGACTACACCATCAAACGGGGTGGCCTGGAGGTGTATCCGCGCCTGGTTGCTTCCGAGCACAATCTGGGCTTCTCCCCCACGCAGATGAAAAGCGGTATTCAGGAGCTGGACAATTTGTTGGGCGGCGGACTGGATAGCGGCACCAGCGCGCTGCTGCTGGGGCCCGCAGGTTGCGGAAAATCCACCATCGCTGTTCGTTACGCGGTGTCTGTGGCCGAGCAGGGTGGCTGCGCGGCGGTTTTCGCCTTCGATGAAACTTTGGCGACGCTGGTGGCCCGGGGGAAAGGCCTGGGACTGGACATCACTAAGCACGTTGAGGCAGGGAAACTCTTCCTTCGCCAGGTCGATGCCGCTGAACTTTCTCCCGGTCAATTTGTACACGAGATCAGGGGATTGATAGAGAAGCAGGAAGTAAAGCTGGTGATCATCGACAGCTTGAATGGCTTCCTCAACGCCATGCCCGGCGAAAAGTTTCTGGCGATGCAACTGCATGAATTGCTAGGCTACCTGGGCCAAAAGGGCATCACCACGCTGATGACGCTTGCCCAGCATGGTTTTGTGGGCACGAACATCGATACTCCAGTGGATGTAAGCTACCTGGCGGATACGGTCCTTTTGTTTCGATACTTCGAGGCGGCCGGCGAGGTCAAGCAGGCGCTTTCTGTGATTAAGAAGCGCAGTGGAGAACATGAACGCACCATCCGTGAGTTGGTGATGAAGAACGGCGCCATCCGGGTCGGAAACGTATTGGTGGAATTCGAGGGCGTGCTGACCGGTGTTCCCAAATATCGCGGCAAGCTGGACGGTCTGGAGGGTACCGAGCGAAATGCTGAATCTGTCACGAGACATGACTAGCCGGGACCATGACCTGCGTGTCCTGGTGGTTACGCCCACAGGGCGAGACGGCCCGTTGATATGCAATCTTCTCACCAGCAAAGGCATCTATTGCCTCAATTTCCCAACGGCGGAAATGGCCCAAATCGAAATGAATGCCGGAGCAGGCGCCGTGATATTGGCGGAGGAGGGCCTCACTCCTCCCGACATCGCAGCGTGGACAGAGCAGATAGCTGATCAACCTTCTTGGTCTGATTTTCCGCTGATCCTTCTTACCGTTGCCGGGGAAGTCGACCGTGAGAGTCAAAAGAGAGTGCTCTTTCGCCAGCCTCTCGGCAATGTGGTGTTGCTGGAGCGTCCCATACGGCCTGAGACGTTAATCAGCACCGTGCAAGCCGCGTTGCGCAGCCGCCGCCGGCAATACCAGATCAGAGACTATCTGGCCGAGCG
>DATMMY010000416.1:0-24879 GCA_035569515.1 Candidatus Solibacter sp.
ACAAAGTTACTGGAATCGGCATCGAACCAGTACGCCGCATCCGCCATATGCCCAACCGGCAGAATAGCGCTGCGGTCCTTCATGGAGATGCCGATGACCTTACCCGAGCGCTTCGCCATCTTCAGTTCATCCGGCAGCGTACTTACCAGCAGCCGCCTTGGCGACGATCCAGTCAGGCCAGGACCGCCTCCCAGCAGCTTGGTCTTAGGATCGGAGACGCTGCTCACCTGACCGGGACGGTGCTCGTCGTTGTCGCGCTCGTACCATTCATTCCCCACAATCCCGCTCACGGAAGGAGTAGCGCCGCTCATGAATGTCGAATGGCCAATGGCCGTTACCGTGGGGAATTGCAGATAGTGCGCGTCAGTGAAGACGGCGCCGCGCTCCAGCATACGGGCGATACCGCCATGGTAGTCAGCACGGAAACGCGTGAGGTAATCGTAGCGGAACTGATCGACAACCACGGCCAGGACAAGCTTAGGTTTCTGTTTGTCGGCGGAAACGGCCGTTACGGGCACAAGAAGAAGCAGAAGAATCGAGAACAGCAGGGCGCGGTTCGGTTTCATCATAGATATTTTTCGGGAAAGCTCCGGGAACATTATCACATTCAGTGCGGCTGCTCCGCGTTGGAGTAACAAACATTTAACATTGAGATTGAACCAGAGAGGGGAGTGCGTGCCCCAATCCTTCGCGTTTTTGGCGAAGGGTGGGTTGCTATGCTCAACGGAGAAATCTTAACCACTGGTTCGCCTCGCTATGTTAACTTAAAAGGTTTATATCGTTCGAGAGATTTCAATCCGTGGGAGGTAAGGCAATGTTATCTGCATATAACCAAGTTCCGCTTCCGGCTGGGGGCGCGCCAATTACGTTCAAGGGCGGCAAAATCCAGGTCCCGGATAACCCCATCATTCCCTATATAGAGGGGGACGGGACAGGACGAGACATTTGGGCCGCATCCGTCCGGGTCTTTGATGCCGCCGTGGAGCGCGCCTACAAGGGCAAGAGAAAGATCCACTGGTATGAAGTGTTCGCGGGAGAAAAGGCATTTGCCAAATTCGGCGACTGGATGCCGCAACAATCGGTAGATGCGATCCGTGACCTGCGGGTCGCGATCAAAGGCCCCCTCACCACGCCTGTCGGCGGCGGATTCCGGTCGTTGAATGTTACCTTGCGGCAAGTGCTGGATCTGTATTCGTGCATTCGTCCGGTACGCTACTACAAAGGCGTTCCTTCGCCGGTGAAAAATCCTGACGCGCTCAATGTGGTGATCTTCCGCGAGAACACGGAAGACGTTTATATCGGAATGGAGTGGAAGCAAGGCACTCCGGAAGTCAAGAAGCTGATCGACTTCATCAATACTGAGATGCTTGCGGGAAAGACACTCAAGCTCCGCGAAGACTCCGGCGTGGGTATCAAGCCAATCTCCATTTTCGGCACCAAGCGCCTGGTGCGGGCCGCAGTTCAACATGCCATAGCCCGGAACCGCAAGACAGTCACGCTGGTCCACAAGGGAAACATCCAGAAATTTACCGAGGGCGCGTTTCGCGAGTGGGGTTACGAACTGGCCACGCAGGAATTCCGCGACCACGTAGTGACCGAACGCGAAAGCTGGATCCTCGACAACAAGGACAAGAACCCCAACCTGAGCGTGGAAGAAAACGCCGCCCAGGTCGAACCCGGCCTGCAATTTGCGCCGGAAAAATTCAAGCAGGAATTGTATGCGGAAGTTCGGGGCGTGCTGGAGATAATCGGGAAGAGCCACGGCAATGGCGTGTGGAAGAAAAAAATCATGATCAATGACCGTATCGCCGACTCTATCTTCCAGCAGGTGATCATTCGTCCCGCAGAGTACGACATTCTGGCCACCTCCAATTTGAATGGCGATTACATCTCAGACGCATGCGCCGCGCAGGTGGGTGGATTGGGCATTGCTCCGGGCGCGAACGTCGGTGATGAGCACGCCGTGTTTGAAGCAACTCACGGCACGGCGCCAAAATATGCCGACAAGGATGTTATCAATCCCGGCTCGGTCATGTTGTCCGGAGTCATGATGCTCGATCACCTGGGATGGAGCGAAGCGGCCCGATTGATTGAAGATTCAATGGAGGCGACCATCCAGCAAAAGAAGGTTACCTATGACTTTGAGCGTCAGATGCCGGGAGCGACCAAGGTGAAGACCAGCGAGTTTGCCGGATTCATGATCGAAAACATGGGCAAGGTGCACAAAACAGCAGTGTAGTTGGTGGCAGCAATGCATTGAGTACGGAAGAAGGAGGGCCCCCCCGGACCCTCCTTTTTCCGGCTTCTGAAATCCTACCGGACTCGATTTTCAAATCTCATGAGGGTCATCTCGTCCATTTCAGAAGATTCCACACCGCGCAGGGAAATAGTCTTCCAGACCTCCTTCCCTGAGCAAATCAATGGTTGAACAGTGGAGGCCTCCTCCAAATGGAGCCACGTCCCAAAATGGCACCGGTATAACTTCAAACCCGAGATGGTACAAGAGCTCCATCTGGGCCGTCTCACTCTGTTCAACGAAAACTGTATTGGGATCCAGGCTGAGCATATTCATCGAAAGCCATTGACTGCAGAAACACAGCGCAGGCAAATTTTCTTTGTTCCTGGTGGGTTGAGCGCCTTCAATAACGTCCCAGTCATTCTTGTGGAAAAACTTGATCAACTCCGGGCTGGCCGTTCTTTCGCCGTTGTGCAGCACCAAGCCGGGCCTCAGCGGCACCCACGTGGCATCAATGTGGAAGGGGCCGTCTTCATCAAAGATAACTTCATGAATCCGGTGGTCCGGAAAATGCTTGCGCAGCCATTTGACGCCGCTGCGGTTGGTAACCATCGAAAGCTGGACGAACAAATCCTTGCCAAAGCGGGAAATGTCGGCAGCATCGAAGAGGGGCTCGGTCTCCGTCAGCAACAAGTCATTCTGCCGGACCTTGTTTAGCCTTTCGTCAATTGGAAGACTCCCATACTCCTCCCAAAATCCCGGCTTATACGATCTCTCCGTGAGCCGGGGCTTGGGAGCGGCCTCCCATTTCATGTCTCGGTCTTCCGCAAAATAATGCTCGACGAGCGGGCGATAGCACAGATACTCGAACCACCTGCTCCGGAATGACATTGTGGCTTCCAATATCTCGTTGCCAATGACCAGGAGCACGTCCCTCGGCGGCATGCATCCGAACATGGATTCCTGGACCCAGTCGGGCGTCATTACCGTCTGGCTGAAATCGAGTGGTGCAGGCCGATCTACGCGCACTCCACGTTTTTGCAGGATTGCGGCTAAATTGTCCAACTGCTCATTCGCGGCATCCACCATATGCTGAGGCATAGGGCCATAAGAACCGCGCGGAAAGCCATGCTCCGGCCAGTCTCTTTGGACGGCAATTTCCGGCGCCTGTACCACCGCGCCATCGGCCCGCCCAACGATTACGTGTTTAAGAGGGTCCCATTCGTTCCAGGAGTTAATTTTTGTGACGCCCTTGCTGATCGTCTCTCGAGGCTGGGTCTGGGTGAGCTGACTTGTGGACAGTGTTCCAATGTCGTAAGTCATGGTCACTGCCTCCATCCTAGAATCCATTACTGTCCGATTCACAGGCTGCATGATTTGCCTCCATTAGTAAATTTTAATAATGAAGCGCATACTATTGACACTGCCCTGCCATGTCAATACTTTTTTTCGGAAAACGGAAATTATTTTCGTTCCAAAAGGGGAACCAATTTGGGGATTGGGGGATCTTCGCCTCTGGGCCGAATAAATCGTATATATTATTGAATTATAATAAGATAATATTTATTCGCCTGAGGCGCCGGGGGGATTTTTCTCCGTCCATTAGCACTCAGCTTGCGGTTTCCGGAATTTAACCGCCAGATTCCGCCAGGCCATGGACTATTGGAAAATTCCAATTTTAAGACGAATCCTGTATATTGAACAGTGGGGCGCCGGGGTCCGAAAATCAGAACACCCCAGCCGCTTCCGCTTCAGTAGTCTTGGATTTAAGCCCACCGGGAGCTTCAAAAACAAAGAATATTGCTCGATAGATTTATTTTCTTCTGCGAAAACGACCCCTCAGGTAACAACACTGGAGACGGAACGTTCAGAGCCGCGAGATCCTTGCTCCTGAGACATCACACCCAGCGCTGCAGCGCTCACCAGCGCCAGCGCCACCCACTCCCGCAAACCGAGATGTTCATGCAATATCACTACGCCGATCAATCCTGCAACTGCCGGATCGGCGCTGACCAGGATGCCAAAAGTCCGCGGAGACATCCGTTTCAGGACAAGAAATTCCAGCGAAAGCGGGATCATCGTCGAAAGCATTGAAACGCAGAAGCCCTTGGCCAGCAGTGAAAAACTGAGCAGGGACTTTCCCCCACTGATCAGGCCAAAGGGCAAAATGCTCATGGCGCCAAAGATCATCGCCAGCGTCAAGCCGGTTGTTCCGGAAAATATTGCAGTGGTGCGCTTGGTAAGAACGAGATATGCGGCCCATGCCGCAGCCGCAACAAAAGCAAACGCCAGGCCCGGTATGGATAGGGACCTTAAGGCACCGATGGGAGCCAGCAAGAGAATTCCGCCAAGCGCCAGCATCGGCCAGAGCAGATCATTCACCTTCCGCGATGCCACCATTGCGACCGTGAGCGGCCCCAGAAATTCTATGGTCATGGCTATTCCCAAAGGAATGCGCGAAACAGACTCATAAAAAGCCAGGCTCAATGCAGCAATCACCAGACCTAAGCCTGCCGCATACCTCCACTGACGTTTCGAGTATTGGCGTAGCTTGGGGCGAGCCACCAGCCACAACACGATCGCCGCAAACCCTGTGCGCAGGAGCACCATGCTGAAAGCGTCGTGTGTTGCTAGAAGGATCTTTGCAACGGCTGCGCCAAGTTGAGCCGAGAGGATGGAGAACAGCACTAAAGCCGGAGGAGGCAGAGCGCTTATAACGCTATTCCGCCTGGAAAAGGGCAAGACCGTTTGCTGAGGGACCAGGGAGTTGTTCATGAATTATTTGGGTGACCAGAAGGGGATGATTATGCCATGGGCGCAGGCTGTCCGGATTCGCGCCGCTCGGCTTTTCAAACTTTAGTAATTGTTAATGTGCGAATCTTTGAATGTGGCCAGGCAGGGCCGTCCACCACTTGCAGGTTTGCACAGCTACTGAAAGTGGAAAGGCTGGTCAAACTACATCTCCAGAACACATTCGTTTCGAAAGAAATTCTGAACAGCCTTGATCCGCGCTTTTGCCCTAAACTTTCAATTAGGAAATATTAACGGCTTTAGGGCAATTGTGATTAGTAAATACTAATAATAACTCCGTTTCGTGCCGGTGGATATTTGCGTAACTAAAGGGTAGGTCTTTTGGAACCGCTCCGCCAGTGAAATTTATTGTAAGCTTTCCCAAAGTGGGAAAAGACATCTCTAATCTTCTCTCTAATCTGTCACGCCATGGACTTCTCCAGCACTATTCATTAAGAAGCGGCTCGGCGTTTATCCAGACCGGTCCGATTCCAACCACTGAAAAGCGAGGACACAACAATGAAAGCGCAATTAGCAGCGGTTCTGTTTTTGACCAGCGCAGTCATCTTATCCGCGCAAACCTTTCGCGGAGGAATTCAGGGCACAATCACCGACAGTGGCGCCGCCGCCATTTCCGGGGCAGAAATCGTTGTAACCAGCCCTGAAACCGGCCTCACTCGGATCGCGCAGAGCGACGCGACGGGCAACTATTTCGTTCCCGAACTGCCAATTGGCTTATACGACATCACGGTTAAAAGCACCGGCTTTCGTCCTCAAACAGTAAAGGGCGTGAACGTTGCCGTTTCTCGGAGTCAGCAGGTTGACGTCCAACTCTCTCCCGGCCCGGTCACGGAAGTCGTGGAGGTAACCGCCCGCGCTCCGCTGGTCGAGACCACGCAAAATACCCTGGGCGGGACACTGGAGGCGGAAGAATTTCAGGCACTACCGGTGGGAGGGCGTGATTTCAGCAAGCTGCTGGTGATGGCGCCAGGCGCAGTGGGGGATTCTTCCGGCGGATCGGATTCGGCCGGCTCGTTTGGCCTCTTCAGCATTAACGGTAATCGAGGACGAGCCAATAACTATCTGCTCGACGGCACCGACATGAATGACGGATACCGAAATCTCCCCGCCATCAATGAACAAGGGGTGTTCGGGGTGCCCGCCACGATTCTGCCCCTCGATGCTTTACAGGAAATTTCGATAACCACGAGTACTGAAGCTGAATTTGGGCGCAGCTCCGGCGCAACCGTGAATATGGTCACCAAATCCGGCACCAATGCCATTCACGGTTCGGTTTACGAGTACTTCCGCAACAACGGACTGGATGCGCGCAATTTCTTTAATACCACCGATCAGCAGCAGAACCTTTTCCACAATAACCAGTACGGGTTCTCCGTAGGCGGCCCCTTCGTCAAAGACAAGACGTTTTGGTTTGTGAATTATGAAGGGGGGCGCGAGGGCGTGGGCATACCTACGCTGGCCCGAGTCCCGACTACCGCGGAGATCAACCAATCCATCGCCAACAATGGCGGTGTGGTCAATCCGGTGATTGCCGCACTCTTGGCGAGAAATCCCTGGCCTGCCCCCAATCGCGCGCCAGACAGCCAGGGTAACAACCTGCTCGCCTCAACCCAGGGATCAAACCGCGTGGACAGCCTGATTGCGAAGGTGGACCATCACTTCACCGAAAGCGACATTCTGACAGGCCGTTACTTCTACGGGAACAGCGATCAGAGCTTCCCACTGGGACTGACGGGAGGAGGCATCTTGCCGGGATTTAACTCGGTCGTGCCTACAAATATCAATATTGTTTCCTTGTCGTACACGCATATTTTCAGCCGCCAGCTCCTTATGGAAGTTCGTGGAGGCTACAACCGCCTTTCAAAGAACCTCTTCCCCCAGGACCGGGCGTTCGATCCGGGCTCGATAGGCTTAAATATGGGAACTGGCCCTCAGGATTTTGGATTGCCTTTTCTCAGCGTAGCGAATTTTGCAAAGTTGGGCGCGACTCTTTCCGACCCTCGGGGCCGGGTGGATACCAACACGCAATTCTTCAATAACTACAATTACACGGCAGGCCGCCACAATTGGAAATTCGGGTACGAATTCCGCCGGACTTTGATTGACGGCTTTTTTGACAGCGGATATCGCGGCAAGCTGACATTCAAGACCCTGGACAGCTTCATCGCGGGATCGCCCTCCAGCGGACGGCAGGCCCAGGGCAATTCCAGCCGGCAGACCTTCCAAAATAATCACTCCTTTTACGTTCAGGATAATTTCCACATGCTTTCTCATTTGTCGTTGAATTATGGCGTGCGGTGGGAATATTTCGGCGTGATTGGAGAACAACAAAACCGTTTCAGCATTCTCGATCCCAGCGGAAATCTGCGCATGGTCAAGCAGCTCTATCCTCGCGACCTCAATAACTTTGCGCCTCGAGTGGGCCTTGCCTGGGATGCATTTGGCAACGCCTCCACAGTGTTGCGGGCCGGATGGGGGTTGTATTATGACGCCTTCTCCCAGGATTTCTTCGTAGGCCAGCTGCCGTTTAATACCTTCAACGCGGGTCCGGCTTACAACGGAGCCGGCCCCGCTCCCATCACTTTCAGCTTCAGCCCGGCTAAGACCTTGCAGCCCGGCGTCAGAGTGTTCAGCCCTTCAAGTTTCTCGGCGACCGATGTGTTCACGGTCGACCAGAAGCTCCGCACGCCGTATATCCATGTCTACAACCTGAATCTGCAGCAGCAGCTCGGTAAGAACGTGGCGCTGGAAGTAGGTTACGTGGGCTCGCAGGGCCGCAAACTCTTCCGCTACCGCGACATCAATCAGGTCAATCCTGCCACTGGAACCGTGGCTTTTCCCAGCCTCATCGTCGTAAACCAGTTTGAATCTTCGGCGGCCAGCAATTACAACTCGCTTCAGGCTTCTTTGAGATTGCGCAATTGGCACAGGTTTACATCGTCGCTCAACTACAATTTCTCTCATTCCATTGATAACGCGAGTGATGGGCAGGACTTTGTTCCCAATGCAACGCAGCCGGACAACAGCTTCCAGCCTGGCCGGGAACGGGCCAGCTCTAATTTTGACCAGCGCCACCATTTGACCTGGATGATGAATTATCGCTTCCCGGAGTCAGACCGGATGCGCTGGCTCGCATCCGGATGGAGCACCAATGGCGTCCTCTCGCTCAGCGCCGGCCAGCCTTTCAACGTCAATTATTTATTTGAAGGCGACTTCAATGGCAGCGGAGAATTTTTTGGGCGTCCGGATGTGGTGGGTAACCCGTTTGCCGGAACCAAATCGCCAAACCAATTCCTCAATTTAAGCGCGTTTCAGGTCCCCTGCACGCTGAACGGCGGCGGGAGCTGCATAGCGGGAACACAGCATTTCGGCAATCTCGGTCGAAACGCCTACGGGGGCCCGAATTACAAAAATCTCGATCTCAGCCTGGTCAAGGAAAATAAGTTGACCGAGCGGGTGAAGATGCAACTCCGAGTCGACGTCTTTAATGTGTTCAATCATCCTAATTTCGCCAATCCCCTTTGGCCGAACTTTCTGGTTGATTTTGCTCAAAATGGCCTTGACGCAAGAGGCCGCGGCGTAGGGTTTCTGCCGGTGACCACAACTCCGGACGTGGGCGAGGGCAACCCCTTCCTGGGCAGCGGCGGCTCGCGCAACATACAGTTGGCTCTGAGATTCAATTTCTGAAAGAGCCTCAGGATCGGCGAACCTTCATTTGAATCGCGTAGCGGCTACCTTCGAAAGTAGCCGCTACTTTTTTGAGCAACTGCAAAATATTGCACAATGACCCTGCCGATTTAGCCACGAATTGGCGCGAATTAACACGAATGATCAACAACTGCTTTGAACTGAGACACTTGACCCAGTAGCCAATATTAAAATCGTCCAATAGTACAATCGATAGGTATGAATTCGTTCCACGATTTCCAAAAGCGGAAATTTTTTGGGAATCAATTTGGTTTTCATGGACGTCTGGGCTGCTCTGGAGACTTAACTCAATATCGCTCAATAAAACTGAATAAGTCTATTTTTTTCATTATCATACATGGCATACTCCCGGCGGTTAGCGAATTCCATTCTCCTGCCAAGTTACTAATTCCCGGAAAAATTATAAATTTCCTTTGATTATTTACCTTAGTTCGGCTAAGATCGGCCTCGCTTTTTGAATTAGAGAATTTTAATCTTAATTTCTGGGTATTTAACAGTGCTCGGGAGGGCCAAATGTCAAGCGCCGCTGCAATAGGTTCTGCAAAGATGGGTGAGATAGCGATCATCAATGGAAACGACCACGATATTTCGGTTTCAATGGTTGCCCAGCTCCTGGAGGCCGGCGAAGCGCTGCACGGAAGCGCCCTGGACGTTTATTTACAGAATTATCCGCAGTGCTTTTGGAAAGAGCCGATCCTGCCCAGTACGGATGTGGCTGTGGAGATGCGGAACTCTCAGTACAGCGATGTTCTCGGCCTGAATTCGCTGCGAAAGGCACTGGCTGGCAGAGACGCCGCAATTCGGTCCCAGCCTTTCCTTTCAAGCGACAACGTGGCCGTGACCCAGGGCGGAACGCACGCCATCAACACTCTCTTGCTGACATTCGGCGGACCCCATGCGGAAGTTGTGATACCCGTTCCCAGTTACTCCGGGTACCGCGACATCTGCAAGGTCTTGAAATTGCAGTACCGTCCTTATGGTATGGATGATTCAGGGGCATGGCTTACGGAAGAGCTGTTGGCCTCGCTGGGCCCCTCCTCAATCATGATTGTCAATACGCCGCACAATCCAAGCGGCGGACAGATACAGACTAGCCAATTGAAGCGCCTGGCGGAAGCGGCGCGACGCTCCGGCGCCACGATTATCTTCGATTGCGTCTATGACGAGCTTGTCTACGAAGGCGCGCCCCCGGAGTGGAAGGCGGTATTCAAGAGCGCAGCCGATCTCGGCTCCTTCATTTGGATCAACTCTTTCTCCAAGAACTACGGGCTTCCGGGTGTCCGGCTGGGATGGATTACCGCCTCAGAGACGACGATCAAGCGGATTGAGCCGATTATAGAAAGCAGCATTCTCTGCCTTCCCGATTTCATTCAACGCTGGGCCGCCCTCGCCCTGGGCCGCATGTCCGGAACTTTGGCCTCGGAAATGAAGGCGCGCCGTGATTATCTCTGCTCACGGCTCTCCGGCGTCGCAGGACTTGAATTCAAGCGGCCGGCAGCGGGCATAACCATGATGGCACGGCTGCGGAACGGAACGGGCATGGACCTGGTGCAACGGCTGCTGAAGAGCCATGCAACTCTCTTCCTGCCCGGTAGTGCATATTATGGTGGCGATCCACAGACAATTCGCCTCTGCTTTGGCTATCCTCAATCCGACATTGATAAATACACCTCTGTCCTTGCTTCCGCGCTGGGCCGCCGCCTGCGAGTGTTTTCGGGCGTGCAGCCTGCTGCGCAACGACGGCCGTTTGCAAGCATTTGAGCACTGAATACTGATCGTTTTGTACAAAATTTTGGCTCGTGAGGCGAAGATGAAAACAACACAAGAGTCCTATCAAGAGGTTTGCAATTCTCCCGTAACCGAAAGCTTCCTGGGCAATCTGCTTCCCTGCCTGGACCACATACAAAAATTCACCACGGCCTATGCCATATTTCATCTCTTTGATTTAGAGATCTACCGCGAACTCTTTACGGGCACAACCTCTGCAGAGACACTGGCCCAGCGCCTCTCTCTTAAGCTGGACCTGCTCAACGGGCTGCTGGAATACTGCAGGATCGAAGGGTTGGTTGAAAAGGACGAGGAGGGCTACAGGCTATCTTCCTATGCTCGGATGCTGGCGCCTTATCGAGGATGGTTTGAGTTCTTTATCGGCGGCTACGGGGGCACCTTCCGGGACATTGGGACGGCCATCAAGATTGGGGCAGGAGAGCCAGGCCGCGACTATCGTCACGTGAGTATTGGCAGTTGCGAAATCAGCCGGTACGACGCCATTCCTTTGACCAAGCGCCTGATGAGCGTGGTGCCGGGCAACCACAAACTGGTCATCGACCTGGGTTGCGGCAACGGCATGTATCTAACCACATTTTGCGAGGAAATTCCGGACATCCGGGCGATCGGGGTAGAGGCCCACACCGAAAGCTACGAGGCCGCCTCCGGTCACGTCAGGCAGCGGAAAATGGAGGATCGAATCAAGATCGTCTATTCGGATGCGGTGCCTTTCTTCAGGACCTATGAAGGCGAGACCCCCGATTTCATCCTGTTTGGTTTTGTGCTGCACGACATTCTGGGGAACCAAGGCCGTAGCGCCATCATGGAATTGTTCACGGAAATTGCTGCACGCTTCCCGGATACGCACGTCATCGTGGTAGAAACCGACTACGATCTCCGGAAGGAAGCGGTGCTGCAAACACCGGTGGGCAAAGGCTACTACAACCCTTATTTCCTCACCCAGGCGGTGACCAATCAGAAGCTCCAGACGCGCGATTCATGGAGAGAGATATTTGCCGAAAGCGGTTTTGAGATCATGGCGGAAAAGACGGTGGATCACCTGGTAGATCCCAGCGATCTGGAAGTGGGCTTTCTGCTCAAGGCGGCTTCAAAACGTTAAGCGGCTTGGACGGGTCCGGGAGAAACGGTTCGCAAACGCGGTGACAGCCGTTTCTTTCGGACCTCCATGCGCTGTTATGGAATGGGGTAATTCTGGAACCGCTCTAGTTCCAAAACGGATGCTAAGAACCCGTGAAGTCGAACTTTACTTCAAGAACGCTTTCCTTGTCGGCAGGTTCATATTTCCATTTCTTGACGGCGCGGATCAAAGCATCCAGAAGCACGGGATTGCCACCCAGCTCTTTTACTTCTTTTACAGTTCCGGCAGGTGCAACCGTTACTTGTACGCGGGCGACTCCCTTAAGATTCAATCTTCGCGCAAGCTCCGGATATTCGGGATCCACCTTTGTTTTGATTTTACGGGCTTCCTGTGCCTGGACGCCGTAGTGCACCGGCAAACACAAGAGACTGAGAAGCAGCAATCCAGCAAGAGCTATGAGCTTTATGGATCGATAAATCAAATGCATGACACAGAATTTGGCGTCCATTCCTGCTCCTGATCAACTGCCTCACTAACGTTGCGGACAAATCTTGTTTGCAATAATAGCGGGAACAACGGCGGTCTCAAAGAAAAATCCTACCGGGAGCATACGAAAGTAACTGAGTGATTATTAGCATCCTCAAAAGAAAATCTACCAGCATGAAGTTAGTGAATATTAATGTTTCGTGGAATAAATGACCATGTTACCGTCTCCACTCATGAAGGTTCTTATCGCTTATCATCACCCGTTTGAGCCATGGCGAGCGGCTCCCTGGGCAGCGAGCCGGCTGCAAAGCGATTTTCCTCAGCTTGAAGTGGTACAGCTCACAAGCGATGATCTCGACACCCGGCAAGTTGCGGATTTGGATGTACTGATAACCTGCTCCATGACACCGCAACAATTTCTTGCCGCGCCCAGCTTGAAGTGGATCCACGCGCCCACTGCCGCCGTCCATGAGCTCTTGTTCCCTGAACTCATCGACAGCGGCGTTGTAGTTACCAATTCCGGTGAGGTCCATGGCCCGCTGGTGGCCGAACATGCAATAACTCTTCTTCTTGCCCTGGCCAAGCGCATTCCTCAATCCGTGCGCCACCAGCAAAAAAGAGAATGGGCCCAGCAAGAGCTCTGGGATGGGCATCCGCGTCCCCGGGAAGTTGCCGGCGCTACCGCGGTGGTGGTGGGCATGGGCAGCATTGGCCGTGAGTTCACAGCGCGGGCCAGGGCGCTGGGTTTGAGGGTCGTGGCGGTGCGCAAGGACCCGGCGAAAGGCGCTCATGGCGCGGACGCTGTCTATCCCGCCACGCATCTGGATGAAGTATTACCGGAGGCCGACTTTGTCTTGCTTTGCGCTCCGCTGACTTCCGCGACCGCCGGACTGATGGACGGTCCCAGGCTTGCCAGAATGAAGCGCGACGCCTACCTGATCAACGTCGGCCGCGGGACACTCGTGGATGAACGCGCCTTGATCGAAGCTTTAGGGAATCGCGCCATTGGCGGGGCCGCCCTCGACGTTTTTGCCGAGGAACCGTTGCCGCCGTCTTCCCCGTTATGGTCGATGGAGAATCTGCTCATTACCCCACACAACGGCGCCTCCATCAACGGCTTGTGGGAACGTCATCACCGGCTCATCCAGGAAAATATGGCCCGGTTTCTCAGCGGGCGCCCTCTCTTGAATCAGGTCAACAAGCACCGCGGATACTAGCCGGGATTATTCATGAACCCAGATTATTCACGAAGAATGTGCAGAAGAAAACAGCTCGTCATCCCGAAGGTCTACCCGCGTGCCAGCGCGGGTAGATCAGAGGGACCTTGCGTTTGCCATTAGTCGCTGGGTCCTAATGGCCTTAATGCCCTGAAAAACAGTTTGCGGAGATCAGTGACCCGGCGCAAAATCGAATTTTACTTCGACCGTGCTCTCTTTGTCCGCCGGTTCGTATTTCCACTTCTTAACGGCCCGCACCAGCGCGTCAAGAAGCACAGGGTTACCGCCCACTTCTTTTGCGTCGGTTACGGTCCCGTTCGGCGAGATCCTGATCTGGACGCGGGCGGTCCCGCGGAGATTCAAGCGTCGCGCAAGTTCAGGATATTCGGGAGGCACGCTGATCTTGACTCTGCGGCTCTCCTGCGGGTCTGGCCCATAGTTCCATTCTGAAATCGCCGTACAGAAGAAAAGCAGGCCCACAAACATCATGAAATACAGGGCCCTATTGATTATCTGCTGGGGTCTGGAGGTTCTGTTCACTTTCTGCTCCGATATGGTTTTCTTTTTTCGATCCGCGACTCCGCTTTTCAACGGAGGCGCAATGATCTCGTGAGGATTTAAGAGTCCAGCTTCGGATCTCCGGTGGAGATTCCGAAGCTGGACCGGTTAAGAGACGGTAATGCCGCCTAGAAGCTGAAGCGCACCGCGAGTTGAATGTCTCGTGGACCGCCTCCAGCAAGGAACGGGTTACCCACGCCGACGTCAGGAGTCACCGTGCTTGACAGGAAGCCCTTGCCCCGGCCTTGTGCATCCAGGCCATTCTGGGCAAAGTCAACGAAGAAGTTCGGCCACAAAGGGTTAGCAAAATTGGGGTGATTGAAAGGATTGAACAGATCCACGCGAATCTGCATCTTCAGCCGCTCCGTCACATTGGTGTTCTTCGCCAGGCTGAAGTCAAGGTTGGTATAGCCGGGTCCGTTGAAGGCATTGCGGCCAAGATTGCCGAAGTGCTTAGTGCCCGGAATGCAATTTCCGCTGCCGTTCAGCGTGCAAGGCACCTGCAGCGCGCTGAGGTTCAGCAGCTTGCCGGGACCGCCTGTGCCGGCCATGGGATTCCCAACCACATCGGGACGCCCGAAGAACTCGCCGCTGCCGTTGAAGTCGCCTTCAAACAGGTAATTCACATTGTAGGGCTGACCGGCAGTCGCCGTCAGCACTCCGTCCAACGTCCAGCCCGAGGTGAGAACATGCAGCGTCCTGGAAGACGGTAAGGCATAGGAATAAGACCAGCTGAAATGATGGCGCTGGTCGAAGTTGGAGTTGGCGCGCTCTCCGCTTGGACGAAAACTATTGTCCGGCTGGGAGGCGTTGGGGACGAAATCCAGGCCGTCACTTGCATTGTCAATAGAGTGCGACCAACTGTAATGCACTGCAGAGGTGAGTCCGTGCCAATTGCGGAATCGCAGAGATGCCTGCAAGGCATTGTATCCGCTGCTGGAGGATGTCTGAATCTGATTGACAACGCCCAGAGCGGGGAAAGCTACGGTCCCTGTAGCCGGGTTTGTCTGATTGAGATCAACATAGCGGAACAGCCTCCTGCCTTGCGACCCTACATACCCGACCTGCAGCGCGACATTCTTGGTTATCTCGCGTTCTATATTCAGGTTGAACATCTGGACATAGGGAGTCCGAAGTTTCGGATCCACCGTAAAGACGTCGGTGGCTCCAAAAGAGGCTGGAGCAAAGACTCGCACTCCCGGCTGAAGCACGGCCGTCGGAGCAAAGCTGAACGTCAC
The DNA here is from genome assembly GCA_035569515.1 of Candidatus Solibacter sp. Lineage (GTDB taxonomy): Bacteria > Acidobacteriota > Terriglobia > Terriglobales > Acidobacteriaceae > Angelobacter. The sequence goes on from DATMMY010000416.1 coordinate 15,121, forward strand.
TGCGTTAGGCCCGATTCCGTTTCGTGCGGGACCGGAATTGAAGCTGTTGAACGGGATCTGCTCGGCGAATACGTCCTGAGAGAAAGCGTCATAATACACGCCCCAACCGGCGCGCACTACCGTCTTGGCATCTCCCTTGATGTCCCAGGCAAGGCTGACGCGCGGCCCAAAGTTTTTCAAGTCGTGCGGATAGAGTTGATTGACGATGTTGAGGTTTCCATTTGCGTCAAGAGTGCTGAAGCGATTTTTCTGCTCGCCAATCACGCCAAAATAATCCCAGCGAACGCCGTAATTAAGAGTGAGATTGGAGAGGAGGCTGAAGTTATCCTGAGCATAGAGCGAGTGGTTGTTCTGGAAGGTCTGCCTGGAGGAATTTCCCTGCACTTGCCTTCCGCTGCTGGGCGTCCCGGCGATGAAGGCATCCAGGGTGCGGAAAGAGAGGCTCCCGCGGTATCCGTTGTCGAAGAAGCTGTCGATGAGGGTCCGGCGGAATTCGTATCCGAACTTCCAGTTGTGCCGCCCGGAGGTATAAGTGTAGTTATTGAACAATTGAGTGTTGGTATCAACCCTGCCTCGAGGATCGGAGCCCGCCGAACCCAGTCTGGCAAAGCTGCCCACTCCAATGGAGGGCAGACCAAAATCCTGGGACGTGGTCCCCATGTTTAATCCAATGGAGTTGGGATCGAAAGTCTGGTCCTGCGCAAAATCTTTATGCACCAGGCGGTTGTAGCCGCCGCGGACCTCGGTCAGCAGATGCAGGCCAAAAATATGCGTATAGGAAACCGAAGCGATATTCAGCGTGCTGGGCGCGACGGTATTAAAACCGGGTAGAGTACCGCCCCCTGAGAGAGCCAACGGGGCGCTCTGATTGCCCTTGCCGAAAAAGTACCGGCCGGTAAGGAAATCCGTTTCGCCAAAGCGTTGGTCGATCTTGCCTATGACGCTCTCAGTATGATTGGGCGCCTGAGTGGAGGTCGCAAGGTTGTTCCCTGCACTGTCTGCAGGCCGATTGGCTGACGGCCATGCTCCATGCGCCAGCAGGTTGGCAATGACCGGGTTCACGACACCACCATTGTTGGCAATGGATTGGTTAAGCTCCGCAGCCGTGGGAACGCGGGCCAGGACCGGAAAACCGACGCCCTCGCGCTGCGCTTCATAAGCCACAAACCAAAAAGTCCGGTCCTTCACGATCGGTCCGCCTAGAGAACCGCCGTATTGATTATTGTGAAAAACATCTTGAGGAGAGCCCACGGGATTGAAGGCGTTGCGGGCGTCTAAGGCATTATTGCGAAAATATTCGTATACGCTGCCATGAAGGCTGTTGGTGCCGGACTTGGTTACAAAATCCACAGTAGCGCCAGAGCTCCGGCCGAATTCCGCTTCCGTGTTGCTGATGATGGAAACTTCCTGCAGAGAATCCAGAGGCAGCATGGTGCCAGGGGCCCCGAACACGCCCGGCAAATCCGTAGCCGGGAGATTTCGGTAGCTGTCGTTCATGTCGGTTCCGTCAATTAAGTAATTGTTGGAACGTCCGCGGTTGCCATTGATGCTGAAAGCTCCGAAAGAACCGGCTGCATCATTTTCCAATCCAGCATCACTGACTGCGCCTGAAGCCATGAGAAACGTCTTGAAGATGTCCCGGCCATTCATGGGCAGGTCCCTGAGCTCCTTAGAATCGACTCTCGATCCTAGGTTGTCCTGGGCGGTGTTGATCAGCGGAGTCTGACCCGTCATTTCCACGACCTGGGTCGATTTCTCTTCTTCCACAGCTTCAGCGCCGGGCTTAAGCTGGAAATCAACGCGCTGATTGGATGAAACTTCAACTTTGATGCCCTTCAGGGTCTGCTGACGAGAGCCTGTTTTCTCCACCTTAACGGCATAGGTGCCGATCGGCAGTTCCGATATAAAGTAAGTTCCGGCTGAGCTCGTCTTGCTGGTCCGCGTCAACCCGGTCTCTTCGTTGTTCACCGTAACGAGGACATCCGCAACGGGATGCCCGGTGGCGTCTGCCACGGTTCCCTGGATTCCGCCTCGGAATGTTTGGGCCGGCAAACTTGCTGCCGCGCACAAAATACAAATTACACAAAGTAGCGTTTTCATTGTTACTGCCTTCCAGTAAAAGTTTAGGGGGAAAGGTGAAGCCGGGCTGGAGTATAAGGGATCAGCCTCGCGCAAGTGTTAATTACGAAAGTACTGAAGTCGCAAAAACTGCATCTTTCTAGCAAATACTCAGGGTGGAAATCCGACCCAGGATGCTCTGCATTTATCACTGTGGAAGGTGGTGCTTCTAGGAGAATACTCTAGCCTACTTACAGCTAGCACGCAGTTATATGCAGTTAATATGCAGTTAATATGCAGTTGCACTAATATGATTTGCTGTATATAGAACTTAATGATCTTTCATTATTCCATTTACGGAACTGGCCATCAGTCTGTTATGACAATTCTATTAGTGAATTCTAAAGATAAACAGCCTGAAGATAGGTTTATCGCGGATGCCAGAATAGCTACTTTGACGGCCTCTTAACTTAAGGTTATGGCCTTAACCTATGCAAGGGGATGAAGAGTGTGGCGGTGGAAACAGTGATCAGGGTGGGTGTGGCTTAGAGTGGATGTGGCTTGATTGAATGTGACTTGGTTGAGTGTGGCCTGATTGAATGTGGCTTGGTATGTGGCTTTAAGGAGCGTGATTGGTGAAATGTTATTTTCGTTTCACCACACTTTCAACCCCTTGTCATTCAAGGCCGCTCTTTGGCCGAAGAATCCCCACACTCTCTGATGCGACATGGGCGAGATCCCGCAATGCCCTTTCTCTTTATTGTCGTCCTGAGCAGCAGACTCGCGACGGCGAGTTAAGAGGAAATGAACAGGGTGCTTGTGCGGCGGTGCGTCCACTTTGAGACTTGTATCAGCCCCAACCATCCCTGCCGGGACGGTTGCGTGAACCAGAGACTCTCGCTACAGCATTCCCATTCGCGTTCATTCGCGTAAATTCGTGGCTAAATCGGTTTTCGTCTTTAGCCAGAACCGGCCCTTGCGTTTTCTACAACTTACAAAGGGAGTCTCTGGAGAGGGCACAGCTTGTCCTAGAAGTGAGTGCGCGAGCCGAAGGAACTTGAGCGTTAGCCCGTAGCGATCCCGCGCCAAGCGGGAGAGCGAGGGCTGCGCAGTCGTGCCGAAAAGTGCAAAAATAATTCGGCTCTAGCCGCTGGTTTTGCTTTTTCAAGCCACAAATGTGCCAATGAAAAGGACTTACAAGGTTGTTCATTAGCAGCCGCGTTTTGCGCCCGAAGGCTTGCCCTGAGGTCCTCCGAAGGGACCTATGCATTCGACTGCGCTGCCGAGTCTTTCCTGGTTAACGAACAAAACACCAACATCATTTTTTCGCCGACGACGCGACCTTCGCAGGCAACGGAGCACTTGCCCGGCTGAACAGGAACGAATAATCGGATGCCAATGCTTTGGTTTTACTTGCCGCGGCAATGGGAGCGCTTGCGTGGCAATCCAGGCAGGTGTTCGTATTTTGAAAATACGTTTCCATGGTTGTGTTGGCCACTTTTTGCGTGCCGGGATTGGGTACGGGATTCCCCGCAGTCAGTGGGATGTGCGAGCCGGGCGGAACACTGGCCGGCGCGCTTGACCACGATACATCCACAAGCTGGTAGTTCAGGAATACGGATTTAGGATTACTCTGGCGAATCAAGTCCCACACCCATTGATTCAGCCCCGCGATATCGTCAACTGTTGTGTTGTTGATGGGATTCTCGCGGACGACTTGCATGGCAGCAACATAAGGATCAACCGCTTGCTGGGGAAAGAGCGGATGTTCGGGTGATTTCGAATGGGCCTGAGCATTTGGGGAACAGTGGTAATGGTCCGTTCGTGGATCGCAGTTCCTGTTGTAATACGTGTACCACGCCAGCAGTTCGTTGTTTTGGATGTCGGCTGTGCTGGGGGCGTTGTTGACATGTTCAAAAGTCGCCCAGACAAACTGAGGCGCTTTAGCCGTCTTGTGGATGATGTGGAGACCCACCAGTCCGACAGTGACGAGTCTCGGCGGAGCCTTACGGTCCGGGCCAACAACATAGGCCTTGGATGTTTTGAAATACCGCCATTTTGAAGGATCGGGCAATTCGACCCATGACGCTTTGAATTCCATGGAGCCGGTCTTTCCATATTGCGCGAACTTCGCTGTCCCATCCGGGAGGTTGATCCCTGGTTCCTTGGCAAAGACCTGTTGAATGGGGGCGCTGTAAAGCTGATTGGTGTTGATGTAGTTGAACTCGTCTTTGTTGAGACGGATCTCGTAGAGCGTCAGATTCCCATTTTGGTCGGTCAACCAGGCCCCATTGGTGCCGGGCTGAGTAAACTCCGTGCCCAGGATTTTGTAGCCGGCGGGCATCCCATGACTACGATGCAAGGCGGACTCAGATCCCTGAGAGCACCATGCTGAGGGAGGGACTGCATTGTCCCGGAAGACCTCTGAGACTTCCTTGTAGGTTTCCCATACCACCGGTGCGGTATTGTTGGGCTGTCCAAACTTCGAAGCTGGAACTGCCGTATCCGCCTCACAGCTCGATTGAGATGCCTGCCAATTGAGAGCGATGAAATCTTGCCAGGCCATGCAATTTACATTGGCCTGGGAATTATTGGCCGCTATGTCGGATGGAATGATGTAGGAAAGAGCAGGCGGAGCCTGGCATCCACCGGTGGACGAATTAGGTGCTGTTGAGGCGGCTACCACGCTGGTCACGCCGGCGGGGAAATGCGTAGTGCTGTCCAATGGAAGGAATAAAACCACGATTATGGCAATCAAAACGGTGAGTATCAGCGTACGCATTGTGCCTCCTCAACGATTACCTTGCCGTTCCACCCTCACTTTTGCCGGGAACGACATGTAAAAATGCCGGTCCCGGAATACCCTGGGATTGGCCAAAGTTGGTGACCACAATCTCCCTCAGGCCTGGCCGAGCGGACTTCGAAACGTCCACTTTCAAGGTCAGAAGTTGACACTCAGCGGGAAAACTATGTCCCGGTTGGGCGTAGATGATGTTTTTTATGCTGGTTGCTTTGATCGTTATGTCAGACTCCGGGACAGTGACGATCGGAAGTTCTCCGTTCGGCCCCAGGGTCACGGTGTGGCAGACCAGAGCCATGGAAAGGTCAGTTGCTCCCCGCTGGACCTGCGCAGGGATGATCACGGAGTTGCTCGCCAGGTTCATGGGCACGCCCACCGAATTGCCCACGGGCGTGTTGTAGCAGGCGTTCCACAGGGACTCATACATCAACTGGATAGGTTGCGCCTGAGGTGTCTTGAGATCTTCCACACACGCCTGGGGAGGCTCTGGGGCTTTTGCGGGGATACGCCAAGCAAAGAGCCCGATCTGAAACGTCTCTGCGATCTGGGCGCCGTATTGAATTGGAGTGGCTACGCCATTGTGCTTGATGGTGATGTCACCGATCGTGAATGAGACTCCGGCCTCAATCCAGGATGCGGGAATCTGAAAGACCGCGTGGAGAATGAAATTGCCCGGGAAAATCTTCCCGGAGACCGGATCCATGAGCGTCTCGCTGCCACGGACAATCTGCCAGCAATCCGCAACGGTTGCGCCTTTCGGCAGCCTGGGATCCTCGGGCAACGCGTAGCCGCCGAAATACGGCTTCTGTATGTAGAGTCCAACCGGATTCGCCACGGAGACCATGCTGCCTGTGGGGCCGGAGGCGGCAAGTTGATTGATGGTTTGCGCGATGTGGGGATCGCTGTTCCGGTATGGCAGAATGTCCTGACTGCAGCAACCCAACTCTTGGGAGTCATTGTTGCCCATTTCCCGCAGGACGGTCGCCACCGCAGCCAGGCTTACCAGCTCCGTTTGCAGCGTGTTGGGCGTGCTGGTCAGATGCATGGCCCCGCCCGAAGCGTTGGCGCCACTTCGAAGCGCCACAGGTCCGCGGTTCCATTTATTCAGAGGATTGTAGGCGGGCGATCCGGTCGAAGGATCCGTGACGGGCTTTCCGGTCGTGGGATCCACCAGTTGCAAGTCTTCAACCGTAACGGTGACCGCATTCGAGCTGCCTTTAGGAAGTCCAAAATTCAGGGTGTCCTGATACAGTTGCGCAACCCTGGCTGGGCTCACTCTCCAGAGCGCATGCCAATACTCGGGATTCTCGCAAACAAAATCGACCCTCGCGATCTTGCCTTGCGAATTCCTGGTTACATTCCATTCACAATACTCATCTTGCCAGCCACGCGGACCATAAGGGCCGAAGGGATGAAGCGCGCCTCGCCAATCCGCCTGCGGACAAAGCTTTTTGGGAACTAGCGGAAAAGACTGCTTCTTGCCGTATTTGTCCGTGTAGAAGCTCGAATCGGCCAGCTCCCACACTGCGTTTTGCGGCAGGTTGTGTGGGTTGAGAGGCAACGCCGTAGCCGCGCCGAAGTACTGGTTGATCCGGTTCGGAAACGCATTCCACGATACGAGGGTAGGCTGCGTACCATCGGGAGTCAGAGTGCGAGTTGGATCGTAATAATAGGTCTCATTGGCCATCCCGGACTTGTTCCAGGGATTTCCGCAAATGGCTTGCTGAGTAAAGGCATCCAGGTTTGCCTGCCACAACTCATCAAGCCGTGCCTGTTCCTCGCCCTGCAGATCTTTGATGTTTGCTGGAGTCGAAAAATGGCTTAGCAGTCCACCCTTGGCGGTCCCCGAAAAAAGCTCTGTCGAAAAAGCGAGATTACGCGAGAGCCCTCTGCTAGCAAGGAATGGGACTGAGAATCCCCAAGCAGCCGTCTTAAGAAAAACCCTTCTGTCCATAGGCATAGTTGCTCCCCGGCTCATAGCCGGAACAACGCAACAGCAGTTTCCACAGAACGGTTAGGGCACTACTTACCACAGAACGGTTGCGGCATGATGTCTTGCATCAAATCTGGGACTTACACTTCTAATGCTTCTAATATTAGAGTGCTATTTGGACGAAAACGTAACAAAAAATCTTCATATTATTTTTACATTAATGGATATTTACTATCATTATTAGTAATGACTAATTTATATGGGCGCTATAGTTTCAAATACGACCTATCGTTAGCAATTTATAATTTTTAGTTTTCCTGTGTGATCCACTTCTGGGAGCCAATTAGGCGATTTTCTGCCGATTGATATCCATAAATGATTGGAAAAATCTAATATTAAGCCCTATGACAGCCATCACCCCCGAGGTTAGCCCCAATACTGAGAAAAGGGCTCGTCATCCCGAGGGTCTACCCGCGCATCAGCGCGGGTAGATCAGAGGGACCTTGCGTTTCGCAATTAACCAGAAAGATTCTGAACCACCTAACTGAACAGTATTGAGGTTAGCCCCAGCGCAGTTCACTTGAGAAATTCGAGAATGTTTGGCGTTGCTCTCTGACCTGGTCAAGGGCTTGCCCGCCCAGCGCAGTTCACTTGAGGAATTCGAGAATGTTTGGGGCTCAAACGGTCAGCGCCGGAGGCGCGTTAGGAAGTTAGCCCAGCGTGTAAACGCTGGGAAAAGAGTAGAAATAAAGGTCAAGCCCCAGAGGGCGACACATGCTCCTCTCTTGTCTCGTCATCGCAGTTCAATCCCAATATGGTACTGAGCGGAATGTTCCTGAACTGCTGTAATTCGAGATTGCGGTTTCGTACAGAAGCTCAAGGAAGACAGCGATGTGGGAATATCGAGGCTCCAGTCCGGCAGGACGGATGAAAGTAGCCCAGCACAGCCCGTCCTAGAGCGGAGCGAAGGACTGAGTCAGCATGTGCGCGTCTGGCGCACATGCTGACTCATAAGTGCTGGGTAGCAAAAAGAACAGGCCCTTTCCTTACGCCGTAGGCTTGCGAGCAGCGAAGCGGAGCGCATATTAAACAATGCACTTATCGATAGGGCTATCTTAAAAGTGCTCTCTCCCTTACTGTGACTTTCGAGAGAAAGCTTAAGCAAACTTGTATTGGCTTACCGATGGTCGTGCATGTGTCCCTCAACATCTTTGGACCCATATTTGTCCGGCGCATCCATCTTGATCGCGGCGATCTTCTTAATCTTTAACGTATCATTTTCGAGGGTGCCGGTAAGTTTGACTCTGTGTCCCACATGCGGCTGAGCCTTTTTCGTGGAATCTGCGTCGAGCCTGAGGATTTTGTTGTCCTCAGTCACAAAGACTACCGGGGACCCCTCCCTCACGCACTTCTGGGCACAGGACTGAAATGCCTTCGGGTTGATCCAGTCTGCCGCCTTGGCAGCCTTGGAGCCGCTGGTGGCGCACTTCTCATCGGAAATATAGCCGGACCACTGACCGGCAAATGCCGTTATGGAACTAGCGGCCAACAAAACAATTCCGGCAAGTATCTTTTTCATTGAAGCCTCCTTTGAAACCCAGAGCGTCTCATGACGAACTTAACGTTCAGCGCTCCGCATTATAGAGTAAGAAAGAGTTTCTCGCACGGCTGGCCCATGCGCACTTTTCGCGATAGGGACACAATTTACCCCGTAATGTTGCCGTTGTAGATCAACTCTGGCTACTATGCCAAAAGACGCGATGAAAAGCGCCTGGGCCGAGTACTGTCCGCCCGGCCATGTTTAAGGCGAAACGTTGGCACGCATGGTATCGGTGCCAGGAGCATAATCCGTGCCGCAAATCGCCAATGTTTATGCGGGTTGTCACGATGTCACGGATAGAATGGCGTTTTTTGAGTAATGCCGAAGCCCCCTTCCTCAGGGTTGAGGGAACATGCTCTTTGACAACTGAATATTGAGGTGAACAGCCTTGCGTGGCGATGCACGGGCTGGCCACGGTGTGCAAGTGTGCCAGCCCTGGAACCGGCCTTGCGGGATGCGTTCCTGGTTCCCAAAACTCCCCTTCTAAAGCTTTTGTTTGCCCTCATCCACGAGAATCACCGGCAGGATCAAATTAGAGGCTTCCAATCGTCTACCCCGTAACTGGATATACAACCCCGCCCTTCTGGATACTCTATGGCTACTCCATGGCCATTTGAGGCATGCGGTAGCTCCTATAATGTCCCACCAATGCTTGTAATCTCTTTAAGCGGGCGTGAGGGTCCGTTGATTGTCCCAACATGGAAGCTGAACGCGGTGCAGGTGCTGGCGGTTGGGTGCCTGGGCGTGGTGATTGGCGCCTGGCTTAAGAAGAAACTGCCCGTACTGGACCGGCTATGTATTCCTACATCCATCGTTGGGGGCATGGTGTTCGCTTTAGCGGCCCTGGCGTTGCACGGCCGCTACGTAAATTTCGAGCCTGACACAACGTTGCGCGACCTGATGATGGTGGCCTTCATGACCACCATTGGACTCAACGCCCGGCTGGAGCTCATCCGGCGCGGCGGAGTGAAGGTGATTCTGATGCTGGGGCTGGCCGGCGGCGGAGCAGTGCTGCAAAACCTGCTTGGCATTGGATTGGCCCGGCTGCTCGGCGTGAATCCGCTGGTAGGGATACTCTCCGGCTCGGTGGCATTGGCCGGCGGTCCGGCAACTTCAGCGGCCTTCGGCCCGACCTTCGAGAAATGGGGCGTGGCGGGGGCCACCGAACTGGCAACCGCCTCAGCGACTTTTGGGATCGCCGTATCGGGTCTGGTTGGAGGGTACATTGGGAGCCGGCTGATCCGCCGCCACCATTTGCGGACAGCGGATGCGGTCCCGGCGTCATCATCTTCATCATCATCATCTTCTTCTGCTGCATCATCTGCTTCTACTTCTGCCGGCACATCTCTAGCACGAGTCGAGGTTGAG
>DATMMY010000417.1:0-3813 GCA_035569515.1 Candidatus Solibacter sp.
GTGAGGTCGCGTTCAATATGCCACGAGCGGGCCACCAGTCGCGAGGGCTCAGAGGTCGTCCCAAAATAGACATTGGTCCCGCCAATCCAGATGTTCGCGGTGCGGTCAAACTGCCGCCCGGCCTGAATGGAAAAATCCGCCTCCAGCACCACCTTGGCCCAAGGCCCCGGACAATCCGCTGGCGGCGTAAACGAGAACGCCTTGGGCGAGAAATTCGCAAAGGCTATCCCAGTGATCAGATTCACCACGCAGGGAGTAGTCTCCGGCCTGGGCACCGGCGGATCTGCGATTGCGGTATTGGCGGAGCCAATCTGCAGACCCGGCGGCGGAATGGTTTGTGCTGAGCCGACGGAGGCCGCCACCAGCAGACCCGCGACCATCAAGGCTGTTACTTTCGATATACACGATAATTTCAAGCGACCATTGATCTTGTGCATGAAACTTCCTCCCAGGGGCGGGAGAATATTACTCGGTCGATGGAACTGGACGCAATGGGCGTCTCTGGCTTTGCTTGTTCTCGTGGATGTCATCGCTACAGATTCCTGGAGATTTATCGAATTTTCACTTAGGTCATCGCGCGCTCATCAGCGAAATCAGCGGCAACTTGGACGTTCCTTTGCGTCCTTTGCGCCCTTGGCGGTGAGAAGTTCCCGGTTGCAGCCAGGTTACGCGCCGCTCCAAGTTCTTATTGTTGGTTGCGCCCCGGCATCCTGTTAACATCAACTGGCTTCGTATGGCTCCAACAAGCTCTCGCGACAAGATGAGCACTCTTCGCGCCGTGGTCGAACTCGCACGGCCTTATAAAAAGCGCTTCCTTGTGATAGCCATACTGGCGCTGCTGGGGACAGCCGCCGACCTGGTGCAGCCCCTGATCTACCGGATCGCAATTAATGATGTTGCCGGGCTCTTTGTGGATCGTGCCAGCGAGGCCGACGAACCGGATGCGCCCGGTCCACCTCAAACTCAGCAGCCTTCCCCGCCAAAACCCTCTCCATCTGAGCACAGGCGACACCAGCAGGCATTGGAACAGAAGACGCGCCAGCGGCATCATACCGGCTTCAGAGCTAAGCCAGGTGTTGTGGCGCCGCGCACCGCCAACCAGACCCTCATCACGTTGCTTTGGGCCGCTGCCGGACTCTTCATCATCAGCGTGATCGGATATTACCTGTCACTGCTGTCCGAGTATCAGAGCACGGTGGTGGCCAGCGACATTGAAGCCAGGCTGATCCAGTCCACCTTTGGCCATGTCTTGCGCCTTCCTATCGGGTTCTTCAGCCGCCGAGCCAGCGGAGGCCTGGCCAAGCGAATCGATCAGTCCGATCAGGTGGCGCCCGTCATCTCGGCATTTTCCCAGCAGATCGCACCGGAGGCGCTGCGGATTATCGGAATCTGCGCGATCATGCTGTTCCAAAGCTGGCGGCTGGCGCTGGCCGCGCTGGTCATCCTGCCGCTCTATTACGTGATCACCCGGCGCGCTACCCGCCGGCTGGAATCCGGCATGGACGAGTATTACAGCATGTGGGAAAAGGTAGCGATACGCATCCAGGACGCTCTGGCCGCCATCAAGACAGTGAAACTTTCCGGGGCTGAACCGCGCGAGGTGGAGCGCCTGCAAGCGATTTCGAAAGAGGCATATGCGGACTATCTCGAGCGTACCAGGCTGGGCAATCGCTATCTGTTTCTGCAAAGAACGCTCAACCATCTCAGCAAGGCCCTGGTGTTGGGATATGGCGGCTACATGGTATTGGACCGTCAGCTCACGCCCGGAGACGTAGTCATGTTTGTCGCATACCTCGACAGGCTCTACGATCCCATCGACTCGCTCAGCAGCATCGCCGTAAGTCTTCAGCAGAATCTGGCTTCGCTGGGCCGGGGCATTCGCTTACTGCAAACTGGACCGGAAGAGGCGCGCGGCGCGCCCTTGCTGCCCGGCCCCGGCAAGCTGGAGTTCCAGGACGTTCGCTTCGAGTATGTAGCGCAACGGGAAGTGCTGCGCGGCCTCACGTTTACGGTGGAACCCGGCAAGGTGACTGCCATCGCCGGGCCCTCGGGTGCGGGGAAGACTACCGCCGCCGACCTGCTGTTGAAGCTTTGGGAGCCGAAGTCCGGGGAGATCCGCATTGACGGCCAGTCTCTTTCGCAGCTCGATCCATCTTCCGTTCGCCAGGCTATCGGCATGGTAGCAGCGGATGGCGCGATCTTCCGTGGGACCCTGGCCGACAACATTCGCTACAAACGCCCCAGCGCCACCGACAACGAAGTGCAAAGCGCCGCTCTGGCCGCCGGTCTGCAAAATACGTTGGACCGCTTGCCCGAAGGATTGCAAACCGAAATAGGAGAGCGCGGCCTGGGCCTTTCCGTGGGCGAGCGGCAGCGCCTCCAGATCGCCCGCATTCTCGTAGACGGGCCGCGAATCCTGGTGCTGGACGAAGCAACCGCCAATCTCGACTACGCCACCGAAAATGAAGTAAAACAGGCACTCAACCAGTTACGTCCGCGTCCTACAACTCTCCTGATCGCCCACCGCTACTCGATGGTGAAAGACGCCGACTACGTGATCGTCCTGGATGAAGGCCGCATCCTGGAGCAAGGTACCCCGGAACAGCTCATCGCCGCGCGCGGATGGTTTGCCAACCTGGCCGCGCAGTCTGCCCAGAGTGCAGCGGGAGTTTAGGGGCCGATATCTTGTCCTGAAACGGGACTGCCGATATGCAAGTGTGTCTTATGGCGTTTTAATTTTTAGTGTAGACCCAGCGCAGGCGAGGCAAGTAACAGCCTCAACCATCCCCGGCGTGATGGTTGCGAGGACGAGAAACTCTGGAAAGAAATGCCCAGATCAAACTTTGAATTTCACAAAAAACGAAACTTTATCATTTTGTCATCCTGAGGGCGCGTTTTTTGCGCCCGAAGAGCTTGCCCTGAGGTCCTCCGAAGGGACCTATGCATTCGAATGCGCTGCCAAGTCTCTCCTGGCGGCAATTATTTTCTATGATCAATTGCTTCCTTTACTCCTTCATTTGCCTTTCAACCCTGTAAACTGTGTTCCAATCGAGAAAAACGCCAGCTACACTATTTTCTAGACACTATAGATATACAGAAGAACAGGGCGGCTCACTGTCGAAGTCACCGTCACAAGCGGCTTGGGTTCAAGAGGGATAAGGATGGCGATTCATCAATCCGGCACATTCGACTATAGGGTGCTGCCAATCCAGTCCGACACTGCCGGAGAATTGTGCTGGCGCGGTAAAGCGATCTCGCTACGCGATTCTTCGGAGCACCCTGGGCTGGTTGGTTTACATCCGGACTTCGAGTTGAGAAATGGGTGGATAACACTTAGCTCAGTACGTTCCGCCGATTCCACCAGCTGTCCGGGAGATGAGAAGTCTCCCGCACAAACCGCATCCTTCCAGGTGGGACAGGCTCTGGCCTTGGCGTTGCAGGACGGCGATACCCTTTGCGTGCGCCGCTCTGGGACCGGTGACAGAGGCTTTTGGCTTTCGCGTAATGGGAGACTGGTGCTCGCCGTAGGTGCAATTGTCGACTTACCGCTGGGACGTGACATCGCCGTACAGAATGTCAATCGATATCCGGTAAGAGAGCTCCTGACCTCCCTGATAACCTTCTGGCGCTGGGGAAAATTCCGCCCAAGCCCCCCGAAGGACGTGCTCATTTCCATCCAGGAGACTGAGATGCGCCTCGGTGACGGAGAGGAGGCATTCGCTGGACCATATTACGCGTATGTTGGGCGCACCTTCATAGAAGGATTTCCTGGGGAGGAATCAATCGTGGGGATCGCCTGGTTGTCGAATCGCC
>DATMMY010000418.1:0-10937 GCA_035569515.1 Candidatus Solibacter sp.
CGGTAGAACTTGTCGAAGATCATGGAGCGCTCCATGTCGTCAATTCCCGCGCCCCGGTCGGCCACACTGGTAACCAGGCGGTTGTTGCGTGTTTCGCTGCTGATGAAGATGGGCGCAGCGGGATCCGAATACTTGGCAGCGTTCTCAATGAGATGTTGCAGGACCTTCTGGATCCAGATGACGTCCATCATGACCGGCGGCAGGTTGTCCGCCAGCCGCACCTGTACCGGGTGGGTTCCAACGGTGTTCTTTGAGTCTTCCAGGGCGGCGTCAATTGCTTCGCGTATCTGGTGCGGACTGCGTTCCAGGCCAACCTCATGAGCATCCAGCTTTGCCATTTCTACAGCTTCGCCTACCAGGCGGTTCAACCGGTCGCTTTCTTCCTCAATAACCGCCAGCAGGTCCTGACGCTGGTCTTCACTCATGGCTGCCGCGGATCTAAGGCTGGTTACAGAAGCTTTGATGGCGGTCAAGGGTGTACGGAATTCGTGAGTGATCGAATCCAGCAGCGCGGAGCGGAGCCGCTCGCTTTCCCGGGAAGCCTCACTGCGCATGAGCGTGTCCACGGCGCCGGCCCGCTCAATAGCGATGGCCACCAGGCTGCCCAGGGCTTCCAGCGTTTGTCGTGAAAGCACGTCGCCCGCCATTCCCAGGCTGCCCATGGTTCTTACACCCATATGGACCGGGGCAAAGCAACGCCTGTGCTCCGGATCTAAAACAATATCGCCCCGGGCCGAGACCTCTTTGAGTTCATCGCTGGACAGCTGCGCTGTTTCCGTACCCGACCGGTAAATCTTGTCCTTATCGGTCATATGAAGGGCGGCGTGCATGACCCCAAAAGTCTCCGCCACGTAAGAAGGAATTGATTTCAGCAGCTCAACGATATTATCCGTCAGCAGGAGTTGCTGGCTGAAGGTGTACAGCCTTTCCACCTCCATGCGCCGTCGCGTGGCGTTGAGTGCTTCGCGGCGCACCCGTTCTGAAAGGTGGCTGGCAATGATGGACGTGCAAAGAAATGCGATCAGGGCAACCCAGTCTTGCCTGTAAGCTATGTTAAAAGTTCCAACCGGCGGCAGAAAGAAGAAGTTAAAACACAGCGCCGCCAGAATGGACATGGGAATTGCATATGCCAGACCCCACGCCGCCGAAACAACCAGAATCGCCAGCAGGAAACTCAGTGCGGCGGTGGTGGGATTAACATGAACAAGCTTGATATAGACAGCCACGATAAGGGCCACGGCCAGCACGCAAATCGTGGCGCGGATCCAGGTTTGTAGACGGAACGTCACAACCCGTCAATTTTAGTCGAACTGACCGGCAACTTCGTGAGAAGATTCCTTAGTGGCCAAAACACCCGAACAATGGCTTGAACAGGCTGCGCCGGAGAAGAAGGCCGGCATTCTGAAAGTGTTTCTGGGATACGCGCCCGGCGTGGGCAAGACCTACAGCATGTTGAGCGAAGCCATTCGCAGGCGTCGCCGTGGCGAAGATGTGCTCATCGGTGTTGTGGAAACGCATGGGCGGCAAGGCATTGCCGATTTGGCGGTCCAACTGGAGGCGATCCCCCGCCGCAAGCTTGAGTACAAGGGAACGATCTTTGACGAGATGGATGTGGATGTCATCCTGGCCCGAAAGCCGTCGGTGGTCTTGATCGACGAACTCGCACACACCAACGTTGAGGGCAGCAAGCATCGGAAGCGCTACGAAGACGTGCTGGAGGTGCTGCAAGCAAGGATTGACGTCCTTTCCACCATGAACATTCAGCACCTGGAAAGCGCAACGCCGACCGTCCAAAGCATCACCGGAATCCAGGTGCGGGAGACCGTGCCGGACTGGGTACTGGAGCGGGCCGATGAGATCGTGATGGCCGACCTTACGCCGGAGGCCCTGCAGACCCGCATGAAGCGGGGAGATATCTATCCAGTGGAGCGCGCTGCAACCGCCCTTACGAACTTCTTCCGCCGGGGCAACCTCATGGCATTGCGCGAGCTGGCTTTGCGCCAGGTGACGCACTCCGTGGACCGCGGGCTGGAAGCCTACCTGAAGAAGAAAAATATCGACCAGACCTGGGGCGTGTGCGAGCGAATCGCCGTTTGCATCAGCTCCAACTCCGGTTCCCAACAATTAATTGCCAGAGGCGCGCGCATGGCCCAGGGAATGGATGCGGCGGAATTCTTTATCGTGCACGTGGACACTGATGAAGATCTGCAGGAAGAAGAAAAGCGTTCGCTGGCCGCTAACATCCGCTTTGGCGAAAACCTCGGAGCCCGCATCATCCGCCTGAAGGAAAAAGATATTGCGAAAGCCGTTGCCGTCTTTGCCCGCGAATACAAGATCACCCAGATCATCTTCGGCCGCTCGGCCGTCCGGGGCTGGCAGCAATATCTATATTTGAACGCCATTCAACGTTTCCTGCGGAATGCTCCTGCTGTGGACGTGCACATTGTGAATCAGGAGCAGAGGTAAGCCGTTATGCCGAAAATTGCGGGAATCTTATTCCCGTTGTGTCCTTTGCGGTGAACCGTCATGGCTGAATGCTGAACGTGAGCAAAAATCGGTTTGGCAATCTGAACTCCGTATGGGCAACGAAAAGCAGTGCCGAAGGCAGGAAAGATAGTAGGCCCGCACGTCAGTGCGGGCAACGAGACGAAACACGCCAAGTCGCCGAAGGCGACGGCACCTTCCTCGCGGTTGTCGTTGAGAATGCTACGGGGCTGAATGCTGAATGCTGAATGCTGAGTGCTGAATGCTGTAGCTGCCCATGCAATGATATGGTTGAACATGCATCCAAGCTATAACAAAGTTGCCCATGCCTGAAAAACCACGAATCCTGGTAGTGGATGATGAGCCGCAGATTACACGTGTTCTCCGCACCAGCCTTTCCACCCATGGATACGACGTTCGCATCGCTAATGACGGCGAATCCGGACTGGCGGTTTTTCAGGAGTGGAATCCTGATCTGGTCATCACCGATCTGTCCATGCCAAAAATGACAGGCATTGAGCTTTGCGAAAACATCAGGGACCACTCCCAGATCCCCATCATCGTTCTCTCCGTGAAGGGAGAAGATAAGATCAAAGTGGATGCCCTCGACAAGGGCGCAGACGATTACGTTACCAAGCCCTTCAGCATCAATGAATTGCTGGCCAGAATCCGGGCCAATCTGCGCCGTAGCAGCCTGGCCAAGGAACCCGAGTTATCCAATCCAATTCATATTGGAGATTTTCATATCGATCCGCAGACGCGAATCGTATCGGTGGCCGGGAAAGAAGTTCACCTGACGCCGAAAGAGTTTGACCTGTTGACTTTCATGGCGCGCCACCCTGGAAAGGTTCTTACCCACGGGACCCTGCTCAATGCCGTTTGGGGCGGACAAAGCGTGCAGCAGCCAGAATATCTGCGGGTCTTTATCAACCAGCTTCGCAAGAAAATTGAGTCCGGAGAAACTCCGCGCTATATCCTCACCGAGCCCTGGGTGGGATATCGCTTCCAGCCCGGCACCGACTCGTAGCTTCTTTTGGCCCGCACGGATTTCCCCCCTGCGCCCTCTGCGAACTCTGCGGTGAGATTTGATCTTGCTTTCCTTCGTGGCCGGAGCCTGCACTGAGCAGCGGCGAATGTGTGGTTGCTTTGGTGTTGGTGTAACCACCCAACCTGATCCCGCTGCTCTGCTTCTAAATTGTTTACTGATGAGTGAACAACTTTGGTTGCCGGAAGGAGAGAAGAGCTATGCCTGGGCAAGGTCCTGTTCTGATTGATCGACGTAAGCATGATCCTTCCGCGGAACATCGCTACAAGGCGCAGGAGCCTCGACCTACTGCAAAAGGAGCACTCCGGTCTCTGGGCCTGGGGCTGATCACAGGCGCTGCCGATGATGACCCTTCGGCGATAGGAACCTATGCTGCCGCAGGGGCCAGCATGGGGCCTGCTTTCCTATGGACGGCGCCGGTGACATTTCCCATGATGTTTGCTGTCGTGTATCTGTGTTCCAAGCTTGGGCAGGTAGCGGGCCGGGGACTCTTCGCCGTGATCCGCGATTATTATCCCAAGTGGCTTCTCTATAGCTGCCTGATCGGAGTGGTGATCGGGAACGTCGTGGAGGCCGGAGCCGACCTTGGCGGGATGGCCGCAGCCCTCAACGTGATTGTTCCAATTCCTATTGGCTGGATCGTCGTCGCTATCACCCTGATCATTCTCTCACTTCAGATATGGGGATCGTACACTCTGATCAGGAACATATTTCGCTGGCTGGCCCTGGCGTTGCTCGCATATGTCGGAGCCGCCATCCTCGTGAAGCCCGAGCTGATGCCGATCATAAAAGGGACTTTCATTCCCACAATTCACTTCAATCGTGAATTCCTGTCTCTTCTGGTCGCCGTCATAGGCACCACTCTCTCGGCCTATCTCTACTCCTGGCAGTCGAACCAGGATGTGGAAGAAGACATTGCGATGGGACGCAGACGGCTCACCGACCGCCTGGGCACAACCAAAGCGGAATTGAGACGCTCCGCGCGGGACATTACCGTTGGCATGGCTTTCTCAAACCTGGTGATGTATTTCATTATTCTCGCAACTGCCGCGACCCTGTTCAGGGCCGGGAAGGCGGACATCAGTACCGCGGCTGAAGCAGCACAGGCCCTCCGCCCGCTCGCCGGCAACGCCGCAGGGCTTCTATTTGCAGTTGGAGTGATTGGCGTCGGCTTTCTGGCCGTTCCGGTCATGACCATTGGGGCCGCGTATGATCTCTGCCAAACCTTCGGCTGGAAGTATGGCCTGCACGTAAAGGCAGCCCACGCAAAGAAATTCTATGGCGCCATTACTATTCTTACCGTGCTGGCTATGGGCCTTAATTTTTTTGGAATCAATCCCATGAAGGCCCTGGTATGGGCTGGCATTGTCCAGGGCTTCTCCACTCCCTTTCTCATGCTGCTGGTCATGCTCATCACCAACAACCGCAAGATCATGGGAAAATGGGTCAACACCAGGGCCATGAATCTATTGGGATGGATAACAACCGTGGCAACCTTCGCCGCCGCGATTGGACTGGTCTTGACCTTTGTCAAATAGAACCAAGAAATCCATAAAGGAACAAATAGAGAGACCGTTAATTGTTCATAAACCTGCACGCTTACAAACAATTTATAAAATTCTTATGAGAAATTTACGGGTTCTCATATCCAATGACCTGGGTTGAGTGATTCCAGGGCAACAATTCATGCACTACGACCCTGGCTGGAGGCTGAATGCTCATGAACACTGAGGCCAGCCACTGGCGGTGGGCTTTTTTTTTGCTCCCAGGAAATCCCTGAGATGGAGATGGTATGAGCGAAGTGGCTCGACTAAACGGTGATGCGGTGAGGCATTGGCCTAAGAACGTAGTAGTCATGAAGTTTGGCGGCACTTCGGTCGAGGATGCTCCTGCGATCCGCCGATTGATTCAAATTGTGCGCAGCCGTGCTAACTTCTCACGTCTGGTAGTGGTCAGCGCTCTGGCTAAAGTTACCGACCAATTGATTTTATTGGGAAAAGTTGCTGGCGAAGGCCAGTTGGAGACAGCAACCCGGTCCCTGCTGGCGATCCGTCTGCGACATGAGCATGTAGCGAGTGAACTGCTGAACAGGGAAGATTATTTGCGAGTTCATCTGGAACTGCAAGGCGATTTCCTGAGCTTGAGCAATTTGCTTCGCAGCATCGCTGAGGACGGCCAGCTTAGTCCGCAGTCCCAGGATCATTTGTCCGGATTTGGGGAGTGTCTCTCCAGCAGGGTTGTAAGCGCGGCACTGCGGCCGGCGGGTGAAGATGCGGTCCTGGTTGATTCGCGGTCATGCCTCGTCACCGACAGTCGTTATACGTGCGCTGCTCCTCTCTGGCAGCAGACCCGCGAACGAGTGAAGACGTTGTTGGAGCCGTTGCTGCTGGAAGGGCAGGTCCCGGTGCTGGGAGGGTTCATTGGCGCCAATTCAGACGGGGTCCCGACCACCCTCGGACGTGGTGGCTCCGATTTCAGCGCTACCATCTTGGGGGCTACTCTGCGTGCGCATCGAATCGAGATCTGGACGGACGTGGACGGCATCCTGACGGCGGACCCGAAGCTCTGCCCGAATGCACGCCCGATTCCCAGGATGAGCTTTGACGAAGCATCAGAACTGGCACAGTGCGGAGCGAAGGTTCTGCATCCTTCCTCCCTGATTCCAGCCATGCGGGAAAATATCCCGGTGTTCGTGTTGAATTCGAGCAATCCGGCAGATCACGGGACCGAGATCATTGCGCACGTGAATTCGGTACACGGCGTCAGGTCCGTAACGGCAAAACGAAATGTGGCTGCCGTCGAAATCGAGGCTGCTGAACAAATAGACTCACGCATGCTGGCCGCCGTCTATAGGGCTTTCGACAGGCATCATTGCGCAGTGGACTTAATGGAGTGCTCTCGCAGCCGTATATGGCTCATGGTTGGCTCGACAGCCAATTTGCCGGCCATTGCGGATGATTTGCGCAGCGTCGCCAGGATGGGGTGGGAGAACCACCGGGCGCTGGTCTGCCTGGTAGGTGAAGGCATTCGACGACAGCCCGAGATCGCCAGTCGCGTGTTTGCTGCCATCTCGGATATGGACGTGCGCTTGGCGTGTCAGAGCCCCTCGGACTGGAGCATCAGCTTTCTGGTGGACGAGTCGAGAGCAGAGGAAACGGTGCAGCGGCTGCACGGGCACTTCTTTCCGCCAAACGAGTCTCGAAAACAGCCAACTTCCAACTGTTGCGCGGAAGCTATGGGCGGCGGCGGTTGAAAGCGATCAATCAACAACCGCAGGATTTTCCCTCATACAACTCCTCCAGTGACCGGGACGTGCTCGAACATTCATGGGTGCTCTTGAAACTGGTATTTTCACAGCGGCTGGGCTCCCGTTACGCAGCAGCCAGTCTCCGGGCTTCACACGTAGCAAACAGGCCAACCATGAAGCGCCCAGATGCTTGCCAAAGCCGAGGGAGTATTATGCTGATGCTGGTTGTTAGAGCAGTTCCAGAGTTAGTGAAACGGGGTTAGAGAACAATGCATAGATCCATCAATTGGCCGCGTCAGAGTGTGCCACCGGGCCGTCGCCGGTCCCTCGTCATTCTCGCTGTACTCGTCGGCATTGTTCTCGCCTGCTGGATAGCGTTTTCGTATTACGTCGACGCGCTCTGGTTCGGGTCGCTCGGCTACGGAGACGTGTTTTGGAAAAAACAAGGCGTTCAGTGGGCAGTCTTTGCGACATTTGCCGCGGCCACACTTGTGGTTCTGTATGGATCGTTCTGGGTCCTGAAGCGGGCGCACTTTACCGGGTTGCCGAGCAGTCAAACGATCTTGATCGGCGGGCAGGCGGTGAAGCTGCCGGTCGAGCCTGTCATGCGTCTCATCGCGCTCGGCGTCTCGCTCGCCATCGCCATAGGAACCGGCGTCAGCATGATGGCGGAGTGGCCTGCGCTCGCTCTTTATTGGTATGCGCCGCAAGCCACCGGCGGCGTTGTGGATCCGATCTTTGGCAAGCCTCTGACCTTCTACCTCTTTACGCTTCCCGCGTGGCAGCTCATCGCCGGCTGGCTGATGACGCTGGCCGCGATCATCTGCGTCACAGCCGTTATCTTTGCCCTCATCTCCGGCGGCGCCAGCGTGCTTGCCGGACGTCGTGGCACATACACCCTGTTACCTTGGCGAGGGACCTCCATCGCATTTGCCTTCCTGTTGCTGACCTTCGCGATGCGTGTCTATATGGGCCGGTTCGAGCGATTGTTCGATGATCATACGATCTTCGCCGGCGTAACCTACACGGATGCGCACGTCTGGATTCCCGGCATGCTCGCCGTCTGTGTGGGGCTGATTCTCGGCGCGGTGATCGCAACCGTCAACGCCGTAGCGATGCGACGTGGGCGCTGGCTTGTCGCAGCGGTGCTTCCGGCCGCGGCATGTTATCTCGTCTTCCTTATATACGGCTGGTACGTCGGCAACTTTATCGTCAAGCCGAACGAGCTTGTTCGTGAGCAGCCCTACATTGCCCATAACATCGAGTTCACGCGGCAGGCCTACGGATTGGATCAGGTCATACAGCGTGAGTTTCCGGCTGAGACAACCGTTGAGGCGGCCGATCCGGCGAACAACCAGGCCACGCTTCAGAACATCCGGCTCTGGGACTGGCATGCGCTGCAAGACACCCTCCGGCAGATCCAGGAAATCCGCACGTACTACGATTTCCCTGACATCGACATTGATCGCTACGAAGTCGACGGCACGATTCGCCAGGTGATGCTTGCCACGCGGGAGCTGAACGTCGACAAGCTCCCGGAGAGCAGCCGCAACTGGATCAACGAGAAGCTCATCTACACGCACGGTTACGGCATCACGATGAACCCCGTCAATGGCTTCACTCCGGAAGGGCTGCCGACCCTGATTCTGAGCAACATGCCTGTCCAGAGCACAGTACAGAGCCTTACGGTAACGCGCCCGGAGGTCTATTTTGGCGAGCTGACCAACACGGACGTGTATGTGAACACGCGGCAGAAAGAGTTCAACTACCCGCAAGGCCAGACGAATAACCTCACGTCGTACCAGGGCAAGGGCGGCATTGTCCTTGGCGGTTTCTTGCGCCGGCTCGTGATCGCGCTTGATCGCGGCGATCTCGCGAAGCTACCCTTCAGCGACGATGTTGGCAAGGACAGCCGTTTGCTGATGCGTCGCAACGTGCGCGAGCGCGTTTCGGCATTGGCGCCGTTCCTCACCTTCGATCCTGATCCGTATATCGTGATCGATAACGATGGCCGTTTGTCGTGGATCATGGATGGGTTCACGCTCTCGGACAACTATCCGTATTCCAGGCATTACGCGGCCGGCCACAATCTCATCAATTACATGCGGAATAGCGTTAAGGTTGTCATTGACGCTTATGACGGAACAACGACCTTTTACGTGTTTGACACGCAGGACCCGATCATTGCGGCATACCGCCGCATCTTTCCCAGCCTCTTCAAGGACGCGGCAGCCATGCCGCCGGACCTGCGTAAACACGTGCGCTATCCCGAGTTGCTGCTCAAGCTGCAGGCGTTCGTGTACGGCCTGTATCACATGACGGACCCCGAGGTCTTCTACAACCGCGAAGATCTGTGGACGGTCGCCAGCCAGGCCGGCGGAGATGCCAGTGGTGCACAGGCAGCAGTGCCGATGGAGCCAAATTTCGTGCTGATGAAGCTTCCGGGCGAAAGCGGTATGGAGTTCGTAGAAATTCTGCCGTTCACGCCGGCCAATCGGAATAACCTGATTGGCTGGATTGCCGGGCGGAGCGACGGCGCGCACTACGGAACCTCAGTGGTCTACAACTTTCCGAAAACCAGGCTGGTCGACGGGCCGCAGCAGATTGAGGCGCGAATCGATCAGAACGCGCAGCTTTCGGGACAATTAACGTTGTGGAACCAGCAAGGCTCGCATGTGCGGCGCGGAGCTCTGCTGGTGATTCCCACCGGGCGCGCGCTGTTATATGCGGAGTCGATCTACCTGCAGGCTGAGCGGAGCCCAATGCCGGAGTTGCGTCTGGTAGTGCTCGCGCTGCAGGATCGGCTCGCCTACGGACCAACCTTCGAGTCGGCGCTGACCGCCCTTTTTGGCGGTGCGGTCTCGTCGATGAGTCCGGCGGTTGCCGCCGCGGAGCCGGCACGAGGCACGCCGGCAACCACCCCAACCCCGCCGGCAGCGGACCTCAACGCCCTCATCGCGGGAGCCGCCAAAGACCTTGCCGACTACCAGCGCCTGACGGCGGAAGGCAAGCTCGGCGAGGCCGGGCAGAAGCTTGAACACTTGAAGCGCACTCTCGACAAGCTGAACACGCATCGCTAAAAAAATTGGAGTCTAAGATTGGTTTGTGTCAGGGCACAACTTGTCCTGGAGGTGAGCTTGCGAGCGGGGAAGTTTACTCGTGCGCAAACATCTGAAGAAATTGGGTTTAGCACGTACCGCACTTCCGTTGTCGAAAACCTCTGTCAACCCACCAACCTGTCATCCTGAGCGTAGCGCCACAAAATACATCGATCAACATGAACCAATGGCGCGGAGCCGAAGGACCCCGAGGATCGTTGCTGCACGATACGGCATCAAGGCGTTCTCCCGAGGACGACTTGGCGAAAATAAAACATACAGTTCAAACGAGAGAACTCCTTGATGCAGAATCGGTTGTCTAACATCATAGGGTCCTTCACTACGCGCCCATCCTGCACGTTGTCTTAAGCATAACGATGCGCTTCGTTCAGGATGACACATCTATATAGAATGCACGCGCAAAAAACTCCTTGAATTCCTCGCATACGCTCTATGTAAAGCCTTCGCTCCATCAACAGCCGCAGGGCTTTCCTTCACGCAGATCTTCCAGCGGCCGCGATGTGCTCAAGCATTCATAGGTGCTCTTGAAGCTGCTATCGTCGCAGCGGCTGAGGTTTCCGTTCGTGTCGCGTAGCAGCCAGTCTCCGGGTTTCACACGCACCAGCCCACATTCGGTAGGAACGTCGAGAACTTCATTCACCTGAATTGCATCTACCAATAACGGTTTAATAGTCCGATAAAGCATATTGTTTGTCTACTCCTCGCGGCGCTTAGCCACGACTATTGGACTAAGAAACTCATAAGGATTGAATAAAGAGATCGTAAATTGTTCGTAAGCCATGCCGCCAAAGGACGGGCAAACCTTTGAAACATCTGGATGCTTATAGAAAATTGATAACTTCTTTAGATAATTTTTATGGAGCCTGCTATCCAATAACGGTGCTCCTGGAAGCGCGCACGACATCAGTTCTCAGTGTCATACCCGCTCCGGTGGGCCGCTATTCTTCGGAGGGTTTCTTGGCCTTCACTGCATTGCGGCAGGGCGTATCCGTTGCTTGTGAGTTGACGTACCAAACGATCTTTTCCGGTCTCCTGTTCTTAG
>DATMMY010000419.1:0-4692 GCA_035569515.1 Candidatus Solibacter sp.
GTGGAAATACTGGCCTGCCGTTGAGGGCTGGCATACCTGGATGTTGTCTTTGGCCGCAAGCTGCAGATAGCGCTCCATGCGTCCGCTGGAGTGCTCCGGCCCCTGTCCTTCATATCCATGCGGAAGCAACATGACTAAACCGGAGAGCAGGCCCCATTTGTCTTCGCCAGACACAATGAATTGGTCGACGATGATCTGAGCCCCGTTGGCGAAATCGCCAAATTGAGCTTCCCATAGCACAAGACCGTCGGGATAGTCGCGGCTGAACCCGTACTCAAAACCCAGGACCGCAGCTTCGGAAAGAATGGAGTTGTAGGCCGCAAACCATGCCTGGTTAGGCGAGAGATGGCAAAGCGGCACGTATTCCTGCTCATTTTCAGTATCAATCAAGACCGAATGGCGGTGGTTGAAGGTGCCGCGGCGGCTGTCCTGTCCTGAAAGCCGGACCGGCACGCCCGAGGTCAAGAGCGAGGCAAACGACAATGCTTCAGCCATACCGTAGTCGATCGGCAGCTTGCCCGTCCCCATTTTTTGGCGCTGCTCAAGCAGCTTCTTTACTTTGGGGTGGATGGCAAATCCTTCGGGATATGTAGTGAGCTTCTCCGTGAGTTGCTGCAGAGTCTCTTCGGGTACGGCAGTCGGGACCTCATAAGCGGGGTTGTAACGGCCGCCGACGTATTTGTCCCAATAAGCGGGAAGCCGGCGAAGGACGGGAGCTTTTTCCATCTTCGCAGCTTTGTCGTAGGCTTCGTCGATGTGGGCACGATAGCGCGCCTGCATCTCCGAGGTGTCAATGTTGTTCTTCTTGGCGTAGAGCTCAAACAACGGCGGGTGGGAGTTGATCTTCTTGTATAGCAGCGGCTGGGTAATAGTGGGGTCATCAACCTCACTGTGGCCGTGGCGACGGTATCCGATCAGGTCAATCACTACGTCACTGCCAAACTGGAAACGGTATTCCGCCGCCAGCCTGGACACCCGCAGCACGGCTTCCGGGTCTTCCGTATTTACATGAAAGATGGGCACGGGCTGGCGTTTGGCCAAATCCGCAGAAAAACGCGAAGTATGCAGCTCCGGGGGAGTGGTGGTAAAGCCAATCAGGTTGTTCACGATCACGTGGATACACCCGCCCACGTTAAATCCCTTTAGCCCGGCATAATTGAGAGCCTCAGCCAGAATCCCCTGGCCGGCGAAGGCCGCATCGCCGTGCATCACGATGGGCAGCACCTCACGCTCGCCGTTTTCCCCTACATGGGTCTGCTTGGCGCGGGTACGGCCCAGGGCCACGGGATCAACCGCTTCCAGGTGGCTGGGGTTGGAAACCAGGTGCATGCGGATGATCTTTCCGTTGCGGGTGCGATATTGGCCGGTAGCTCCCTTGTGATATTTCACATCGCCGCCGCCCAGAACGCTGCGGGGATCAACGTCTTCAAAACCCGCCAGGACATCTTCCGCGGGAATGCCCACGGTCAGCGTCATCAGCGTCAAACGGCCACGATGCGTGCCGCCGATTACACAGGTGTTAGCACCCAGATCCGCGGCCGTCTCCAAAACCGCATCGAGCAATGGGATCTGCGAAGTGTTGCCTTCGCCCGAGTAGCGTTTGGTCCCGAGATAGCGGGTTTGAAGAATCTGCTCGAAAAGATCGGCCTGCAGGAGGCGCTCCGCTAGCCAACGGCGGTCCACCGCCAGCGGGGCCGGGTTTTCGATTCTCTGCTGAAGCCATTCGCGGCGTTCGCGATTGAGAATGTACATGAACTCGAACCCGATACTGCTGCAATAGATCCGGCGGGCCTGCTCCGCGATCTCGCCTTTCATGCGCAGTTCCGGAAAGCCTCCTCCAACGGGGCCCCCAAATGGGTTCAAGTTGGCCTCAAGATAGCCCCAGGTACGGAAAGCGTCAAAAACACGCTCCCGCTCCAGTAACTGCAATTCGGTGGTCTGTAATTCAGCGCTTGGACTAGTCATTTTTAAGATTCCAGATTTGACAGGACTGCTTATTTGGATGATTCGTTCCTGAAGATTGATTAACTATTGAGGATATCACTTGCGAGGGGAGTATTTGAACGCCCCAGGGCCGGTTTCCGGGAGCAGCTCTGACTGGCGAGAAAACGGCCCTAAAATACAAGCGTCCTGCGAGTTCATCGCAGGACGCCAGGCAGCCCTCCCCCAGAACTGCCTTACCACCGCTGATAAGTGTAGGGGGAGACTGGCCTTTCGTCCACATCACTTTAGTAACATAGCTAACATTTCTCTGAGGATTGGCACCCGCTGCCAGCCGCGATTTTGCGTACTGTGCTTTACGGTCTTAAATATCAATAAGTTAAGTGTCTGGAATCCTGGCGTCCGTAGTTTCATCTAATGGTTGATTGGGATTTTGTTAGGATATTGAGTCATTCAAATTGGCCTGTGAGGTCGGGAACTTCAGGAAAGGAATTAATTCATGGCAATTGACACGATTGTTGAAATCACGGATGGCAACTTTGACCAACTGGTGTTGAAGAGCGAACAGCCCGTGATGATCGATTTTTGGGCGGCCTGGTGCGGCCCATGCAAGGCATTGGCGCCCATTGTAGACGAGGTGGCGTCTGCCTATAACGGGAAAGTCAAAGTGGGCAAGATGGACGTTGATAGCAGCCCGGTCACGCCCCAGCGCTATGGCGTGCGGGGAATCCCCACGCTGCTGATCTTTAAGAATGGGCAGGTGCAGGACCAGATTGTGGGCTACGTGCCACGCGAGACCATTGAGAAGGCCCTGAACAAGCACGTAAGCTAATAACGCATACAGATCAAAACGCCCGGCGTGCCGGGCGTTTTCAGCGTTTGGACGGAGACGGTTTCCCTAGTATTTCCTCAAGACGCCAATCACCCGGCCCTGAATCTGTACTGACTTTGCGGCAACCAGAATCGGCTCCATGGCGGCGTTGGAGGGTTGCAGCCGGATCTTGGGTCCCTCGCGGAAGATACGTTTCAATGTCGCATCGGAGCCCTCCAACAGG
Source organism: Candidatus Solibacter sp. (assembly GCA_035569515.1). Lineage (GTDB taxonomy): Bacteria > Acidobacteriota > Terriglobia > Terriglobales > Acidobacteriaceae > Angelobacter. The sequence continues at coordinate 2,997 of DATMMY010000419.1, forward strand.
GCCACCACAATCTCGCCATCCCGCGCCGTGTTGGTTTTCTCCACCAGGACGTAATCGCCATCCACAATGTGTTCGTCTTTCATGCTCTCGCCTTTGACCTGAAGGACAAAAACATCTTTGGACCGGGTGATGTCCCCTAGCGAAATAGTTTCAGGATTCTGCACCGCCTCAATCGGACGGCCGGCAGCAATGCGGCCCAGGAGGGGCAAAGCCAGGTCCGGAGCAGCGGTTTTAGGAGGCTGCCTCCTCAGCAACCCACGCGCCGGCAGCACATCAATAGAACGGCTGCGGTTGTAGTCCCGCTTGAGCAGGCCCTTTTTTTCAAGGTTAGTGACATGTTTGTGCACGGTGGCTAGAGAGCTCAAGCCCATTCCCACACCAATCTCTTCGAAGGAGGGAGAATATCCGTGCCCCTGCACAAAGTCGTGGATAAAGTCGTAAACCTGCCGCTGACGCTTGGTGATTGCCATCGCCTTTTATTTCAGCGAATAAAAGGCGAATTGTCAACGAGAATCTTATTGGCCAACCTGGTTCCACCAGGCGGTCGATCCGAGCTAACCTTGCTTCAAACCGCTTTAGCGGCCACGCCCAGCGAGCTCAATATCTCATCGACGGTCCCGATGGCCCGGTCAATCTCTTCCATGGTGTTGTAGAAATGCGGGGAGAAGCGTACGCCCGCCTTGGGCCGCCAGTCCACCAGGACATCTCGACGCAGCAACTCGTTGCAGACGGCTTCCGAACTGGAGTTGGGCATATCGATCACGACCGTGCCGCCACGCCGCTCCGGATCGCTGGGCGAGTTGACCCTCCAGCCGCGCTTCTGCGCCAGTTCGATCAGGCGGGCAGTCATTCTCTTTGACTTCTCGCGAATGCGGTCGACTCCGACCTCACGAATGATTTTCAACCCCGGAAGTGCGGTATACAACGCCGGGATGTTGGCCGTGCCCTGCATGAACTTATACGGCGGCTCCCCATAACGCGTGGGGCCGATCTCAAACCCAAATGGCCTTTCATGGGCGAACCATCCGGTGAGCTTGGGCTCCAGCTTCTTGCCGAGATCGGGACGCACATACAAATAGCCCGTCCCCGGCCCGCCGCACAGCCATTTGAGAACGCCTCCGGTGGCGAAATCGACATTCAACGCCTGGACATCGACCGGAACATTTCCCAAGGACTGGAAGGTATCGAGCACTACATGCGCACCCACGCGGTGGGCCTTCTCGATGATCGCCTTGGCGTCCTTGATAAACGAACTGCGAAACACCACATGGGAGACGGGCACAATCAAGGTCTGCTCATCAATGGCGTCCAGCAGGCGCTCCGTTGGGACATGAATGCCATCGTCGGTCTTGACCATGTGGACGCGCGCGCCCCGGGACTGCTGGGCCTCCCAGAAATACATGACCGAAGGAAAGTTCATGTCGCTGTAGACGACCTTGTTGCGCTTTCCACCGAAATCAAAGCAGCTCGCCACTACGGCCTGGGCAATGGTCACGTTCTGGTGCACGCTGACCGATCCGGCGGGCGCATTCATGATGGCGGCAATCTCGTCGCCGACCTCGCGCGACATCATCCACCACTTCTCTTCCCAGGCGCGGACGCCTCGCGTGGCCCATATGTCACAGAATTCACGGGCTGAATCGTAAACGCCCCGAGGCATGGCGCCCAGAGAGTTGCTGATCATGTAGGTGGTGCG
>DATMMY010000420.1:0-4520 GCA_035569515.1 Candidatus Solibacter sp.
ACCGCATTTGCCCCGGGCGATCCTCAGCATGGCAAGAATGTATACGACAACTATTGCTCCTCTTGTCATGGAACGGCTGGCCAAGGTGGAAAACAGGCCGGTTCGATTGTGGACGAGTCGTTTCTCAACCTTATCAGCGACCAATACCTGCGCACAATCGTAATTGTCGGACGGCTCGAATTGGGCGCGCCCGACTGGCGTGGCAATGTGCCCGGCAAGCCCATGTCGCAGCAAGAGGTTTCCGATGTGGTGGCATGGCTCTCGGCGCAACGCGCGAAACTGGCGATCTCTTCAACCACAAAATCTGCCTCAGGAGGTATTCAATGACTCCCCCATCGAACGACGTCAGCAGACGTGGGTTCCTGGCCAAGATCGGTCTGCTTTTTAATGGCATGATCGGCCTTGCTCTTGCCGTTCCCATTTTTCGCTATCTCGCTTCACCGGTTGCGCGCGAACGCAAAGGAGGATACGATTCCTGGCTTCCTCTCGGGTCCCTCGATCAGTTTCCTGCCGGCGAGACGCGCCTGGCTACATATCGCAACCCGATGGTGAATGCCTGGGACGGAGAGACCGCGGACATCGCCTGCTGGGTGCGCAATATTGATGGAGACAAGTTCCAGGTGTTTGCCATTAATTGCGCCCACCTGGGATGTCCCGTCCGCTGGTTCCCGCAATCGAGTCTGTTCATGTGCCCCTGTCATGGCGGCGCTTATTACCAGGATGGCTCCCGCGCTTCCGGTCCTCCCGAGCGAGGCTTGTTCGAATATCCCTACAAAGTTGAGGGAGACAAACTGCTGATCCACGCAGGCGAGATGCCCACGCCCGGGCGCTCCGCCAGCAACTCGAAAGGGTGTTCCTCATGCGGTTAATCGGACGAGTGGGCGAGTGGTTTGATCAGCGCCTTCAGCTCGGGAGGCCAATCCGCGACGTTATGCAGCATCCGGTGCCGCGCCGGGCCGCAAGCTGGTGGTATGTTTTCGGCAGCGCGGCCTTGACGATTTTCATCTTTCAAGTCGTGACCGGCATTCTTCTGGCTCTGGTCTACGTGCCCTCAGCGGGAGAAGCCTGGAACAGCCTGCAAACTCTCAATCACCAGATCACGCTGGGATGGTTCATTCGTGCCTTGCACGGTTGGGGCTCAAATTTCATGCTCGCTATCGTAATCATCCACATGGTACAGGTCTTCCTCTTTGGAGCTTACAAGTTTCCCAGGGAGCTTACCTGGATCTTTGGTGTCTTCCTTCTTTTGTTGACGTTCGGTATGGCTTTCACCGGCCAGGTGCTTCGCTTTGACCAGGATGCTTATTGGGGATTGGGAATCGGGGCGTCAATTGCCAGCCGGGTTCCCGTTTTGGGACCAGCTTTGGTCAAGCTCCTCCTGGGAGGTCCCATCATCGCCGGAGCAACACTTTCTCGCTTTTTTGCGTTGCACGTATTCGTAATTCCAGGACTGTTGATCGGCTTCGTCGGCTTGCATGTTCTGATGGTTCTTAAACTCGGAGTCAATGAATGGCCGATGCCAGGAAGAATCGTCCGGCGCGCCACTTATGTGCGTGAATATCACGAGCTCACGGCAAAAGAGGGAGTGCCTTTTGTGCCGCACGCGATCTGGAAGGACATTGTCTTTTCCGGTTTCATCCTGTTGTGCATTGCGTTGTGCGCGGTGCTTCTTGGCCCATTTGGACCTGGTGGCCAGCCCGATCCGACCATTATCCAGACTGCTCCGAAGCCCGATTCTTTCTTCCTTTGGATCTACGCGGTGCTTTCCTTTCTGCCGCCAGCGGCGGAGACGCCAATCTTATTAATCGGACCATTAATCGGCATTGTCGTCCTGCTGGTGCTCCCGTTCTTTGCCGGTGAAGGCGAGAAGAGTTGGAAACGGAGACCGATTGCCGTCCTTGTGATCCTGTTGGCGGCGGTATCTCTTGGCACTTTGACGCATCTTGGACAGCACACGCCATGGAGTCCCGTAATGGACGCGTGGAGCGGCCAGCCGATTCCCGCCGAGTACCTGAAAAATCGTACTCCTCTGGAGCACCAGGGCGCTCTGGTTTTTCAATCCAAACAGTGTCATAACTGCCATTCCCTGGGCGGGGAAGGCGGCCAACGTGGACCGGCACTCGACCAGGTTGCTGTCCGTCTCACGCCGGATCAACTGGTTCGTCAGGTCATTCAGGGCGGAGGAAATATGCCCGCTTATGGAAAGAACCTGAATCCTGCGGAGACGACGGCATTGGTCAAATTTCTTGAGACGCTGCATCCCGCCGGGCAGGCACCCGCACAGGATGCTTCCCGCGCCATCGCTGAAACAGATCAACACTGAACAGGAGAAAGCGTGTTGCACGATTGGTCAATCCCGATTCCATTGACGGTGTTTCTGGCGCTCGGGATCTCTTTCTATGCACGAGGCTTGCTGCATCTCCGCAAGGCGTTTCCGCGGCTCATCACCTTGGCACATCTGTCAGCTTTCGCAGGCGGGATCATTTCAATCTTCATCGCGGTAGCCTCGCCGCTTGCAGTAATGGACCATGAACTGCTGTCTGTTCACATGGTCCAACATTTGTTGCTGATGGCGGTCGCGCCACCGTTAGTTCTGCTTGGATCGCCAGTGCCGGCTCTTTTGCATGGTATGCCAAAGCGGGTTGTTCAGAGCATGGTGGGGCCTTTTCTGCGCCGGGCTTCTGTGCGTCAGCTTGGAAAAATCATTACCCACCCTGTTTTTTGCTGGATTGCTGCAAGCATGACTGTAATCGGATGGCATCTGCCTGCGGCCTTCGCGCTCGGGTTGCACTCGGCAGCGTGGCACGAGATCCAGCATGCGTCTTTCCTGCTGGCTGGATTCTTGTTTTGGTGGCCGGTCATCCAGCCGTGGCCGAGCGCCTCTCGTTCGCCCAAATGGTCTGTTCCTTTGTATTTGTTTCTTGCCACTCTGCCGTGCGACGCGCTTTCAGCATTTCTCACGTTCTGCGATCGGGTGGTTTACCCGTCTTATTTGTTCGCATCGCGTCCCTTTCCGATTTCAGCTCTCCAGGACCAGGAATGGGCCGGAGTGCTTATGTGGGTTTGCATAACCTTTATATATATGGTGCCGGCGCTGGGGCTGACGTTCCGAATTCTTTCTCCGGCAGCGCCCGGGGATTCGGTCGCTTTTGGTTCGCAAACCCTCGGCAATCAGTTATTTGACACCACTCGGATCGAGGTGAGGTAACGTGCCGACAGAACGCATAGCAGCTTTGGCAGCCCCCGCGATGCGCGGCCGGCTCTCGAGATCCAGTGTCTTCGCTGATTACTGGGCGCTTACCAAACCCGATGTCAACCTTCTGATCCTGATCACGACTGCAGCAGGCTTCTGCCTGGCCCTGCCAGCTCATCTTGTGGGATTTCCAATCCTCTTGCTGGTTCATACCTTGGCAGGCACGTTGCTCGTGGCCAGTGGAACTGCGACCCTGAACCAATATGTCGAGCGACGGTTTGATGCTCAAATGCGGCGCACGAAACGCCGTCCTCTTGCAGCGGGAAGAATTGAGCCTTCACGTGCTCTCTGTTTCGGAATCACGCTTTCAGTCTGTGGTGCCGTCTATTTGGCAGCGGCTGTGAGTTTTCTGGCCAGCCTGCTCGCAGTCCTCACATTGTCGTCTTATTTGTTGCTCTACACTCCTCTCAAGCGAAAGACGCCGCTATGCACTTTGGTGGGGGCCTTCCCGGGGGCAGCGCCTCTGCTGATCGGTTGGGCTGCCGCTTCAGGAACATTGAGCCCTGAGGCCTGGGTTCTTTATGGGGTGGTTTTTCTGTGGCAATTCCCGCACTTCATGGCCATTGCATGGATGTACCGCGAAGACTATCAACGGGCCGGGTACATGGTCTTACCTCATGGACAGGGAAGAGACTCTTTGATCGCATGGCAGGCAATCCTGCCGTGCGTTGGTCTGATTACCTTGAGCTTTTTTCCAGTGCTGCTGGGGGGAGAGGGCCTGCTCTACACCCCAGTAGCTTCCGTGTTCAGCGTGTGCTTCCTCTATTGCGGAGCACAACTCGTTCTTCATAAGACCAGTGTTAAGGCGCGCCGTCTGCTTGTTGCATCGATCCTTTATCTACCAGTTGTATTTGTCTTGTTGGTCCTGAATAGGATGTAAATCAGCAATCTCTTTATTAAGAAGCATTGAAGCTCCATTTTCGTCTTTTACGCGTGCTAGTTTGCGGACGCCCGTCAACCGAGGCAATGCTGATCACTTCCGCCAAGCCGACGTCGGACTAATCCCGCCGTGGAAGCCGGATAGCTGCTGGTTGGCCGACGATTCGGCCCGGAACAGCTACGAGAGAAAACATGCGTAAGCCTGCGGACCTAGTCCGCCGCCCGTGATACGAAGGCATCAAGTCGTCGGCATCGTGCCACCGTCGATAATGTAATCAGCGCCGGTGATAAACGCGCCTCGCTCTGAGGCGAGGAAGGCTACCAGCTCCGCCACTTCCTCGGGGCGGCCTGTCCGGCCGATGGGAATGCCTCCAAGCATGTCCATAAT
>DATMMY010000421.1:0-2798 GCA_035569515.1 Candidatus Solibacter sp.
TCGCCGATTGCATGCGATGTGCGCGGCTTAAGCGACAGGACCACCGCCGGAGCTTGTCCGAAGTATTTCTCTTTTAGATATTTCATGACTGAATTGCGGCCATGGTAATCTCCGCCAAATGCCAGGAAGACGACTTCTGGGTCAAGGCATTCGCCAAAGGCTTTGTCGTCGGCACGATTGAACGCCTGCTCGCAGGCCATCTGCTGGTGGTGCAATTCGGCGAACTGTGTTTCCTCGGTCCGGGCGCTTCCCGCCAGCGTTGCAACATGATTTTTCACGTCGATTGTGAGACCAAGTTGCGCGATCAGATCGACTCCCAGGACGCCATCAACACGTTTTCCGCAGGACCTTTCCAGGGAAGTTAGATCGACCGCCAGCAATCGGAGGTTGATCAGATGATGGTCGCCGATCCCGAAGTCGCTCATCAGGATCTCCCGGCCGCTGGTCGAGTATGAGCCGTTCCAGGAGTTCATGGTTATTTCAGTCGAATTGGCGCTTGAAAAGGAGTTTCGGTTCAGCAATGTTATCGTGGCGCCGGTGTCCAGCAGAAATTGAAACTGCCGTTTACTTGCGGTGACCTGCACAATCGGCAGTTGCTTGCAGCTTTTCAGAGGAACCTCCTCCGCCCAGCTTAGAACAGTAGATGCCACGAACAGGACAAGAGCGACTAGGCCGATCATGAAACCTCCACCTTCACAGAACACCGAGGTTCCGTATCACGCGTTCAGGGTCATTTGTTTCACTGTCTGCAAAGCTGATGAGAGTGCCAACTTCCAGTTATTACAGAACGATTGGTCTAATATCGGGTAAAAAAATTACCCCAGTATTTTGAGTGCTACGTCTGCCACATCCTGAAGCGCCTGCCGGTCACGGGTGGTTTTGGAGAGGACCAGCAGCCCCGTCATAACGCTCCCAAAAAATCGGGCCAGGGCTGAGGGGTTCTGGTGCGCTCCGATCTCTCCCCGTTCCTGAGCCCGGCGCAGCATCGCGACCATCTCCCGTCCACCGGACTTCCAGGTATCGGCAACCAGCTTTCGGGCCTCCTCATCGTCGGATGAAAGGCCAACCACCGCATTGATAAGCATGCAGCCCCGCATTTTTTCACTCCGCAAGACCTGTTCGATGGTCTGCTCCAGGTATTCGCGCAACACCGCGCGGACGGGGCGATCACTGCGAAAGAGCGGCACCATCCATGCCATTCGCTGCTCGCAGTAACGCCTGAGCGCCGCCATGTAGATGGCGTGCTTATCGCCAAAGGTATCGTAGACACTCTGCCGGGCCAGGCCGAGGTGCTCTACCAGCTCGCTCATTGAGGTGGCTTCGAAGCCTTTGGACCAGAAAAGGTCCATTGCCTGGTCGAGTGCCACGTCAGTATCGAACTCTTTGGGGCGCGCCATTGTGGCTATTTATATATATTCTGGAACGAGTTGTCAATAATAAAAATGATGAACAGAAACCGGCCTTTACTGGGCGGAATAAAGCCAATTTAAAATTGATTTGCAAGCTATTTAATTATCCTTCGGGCAACAGGTTGCGGGCTTGCAAGGGAATGTAAGCGAGAGTAGCCTTAGAAAGTGGCTAAACTCCAGGACATTGTCGAAGAACTCAAAACCCTTCCGCCCGACCGACTTGAGCAGGCAGCCGGTTATATTCATCGGCTCCACTCTGCTAGCCGACAAGAGCGCAAAGCTGCTTTGCGGCGTGCCGCAGGTAGCTTGAGTACAGAGGAAGCCGACGAACTCGCCAGGATCATCCAGGATGGCTGTGAACAGGTAGATAAGTGTGACTGGTAGAGTGCTGCTCGACACCAGTGTTGTGGTGGATTATCTTCGTCAAGATTTTGATTTGCACCAAAAAATAGATCAAGTCAGTGATGTCTACCTGCCTCTGACTGTCTTGGGCGAATTGCTTTACGGCGCCTATAAATCCACGCAAAAAGCAAAGATGCTTGCTCAAGTGCGCGAGTTTTCAAATGGGTGCGTTGTTATTTTGCCCGATGAGACAACCGCAGATATTTATGGCAGGATCAAAACCGAGCTCTCCGCGGCCGGAAAACCAATTCCTGAAAATGACATCTGGATAGCTGCCGCAGCCAAAGAGCACGGTCTTCCGTTAGCTACACGAGATCAACATTTTTCATTCGTTTCAGGATTGACGATTTTCAAGTGGTAGAGCCTTAACGGGGACCGATTCACACTTGGAATGAAACATATCGCAGTACCGCACATTACCCCTCTCATTTGGCAAGATCTTCGCTATTGCATGGGCGAACTTTCCAGCACCCGCAGTTTCCAGCGATCTTCAGCGCTGGTCATCACAGCCCAGTACTGGATTTGTGCCTGATCGGAGTGGATCACTGTATCTCCATCCAGTACCTGCGTCTCGATGCTGACGGTATCCCTAAGCTGCATGGCTGAGCCGTCCTGGGAGTAGAAGATCGCGTCCACTTTGTGGCCGTGATCGATGATCTTCGTTTTAACTCCATTGCTCTTCTGGTCTTTTATGCGCTGAGTGAATCCGTCCACGGCGAAGCCAACAAAGTTCTGGCGCAAGAGCGCGGTATTGTTGGTGGCCAGGGCGGTCGTAATGGCCTGCCACGCAGAGGTGTAGTCACGAACTATCGCTTTCTGAGTGGTGTCCTCAACCTGCCGCGGACCAACGTTGTCGAAATTTACCTCGACATTGGGCTTAGTGTCGGCCAGCGTCCGCATCAGCAGGGGGACAGCTCCGGAAAGCGCCAGCGCCACGCCCAACGACAACACCAGGATTCGCGCCAGCTTCATTGTCCGCCTCCTACA
>DATMMY010000422.1:0-3785 GCA_035569515.1 Candidatus Solibacter sp.
GCCCGGCGATCCTTTTCCTAAGACTCATTTGCCCAATCCTCCTAACACCAGCAATCCCGCGAGCATCAGCACTGCGGGAATGATCTTGTCTGACCAGGCGTGGGTTTGCGGAAGCTGTGAGATCACCAGCAGCGCAATCGAGAGCACGAGCAAGAGAGCTGGAGAAGCTGAACTGCCCACACGCAGCTGCGGCTGCCTCTCGTCAGGCAATGCGCCGGAGGGCGCAGATGTACGGGTGAGCGCGTCGTCGAACGTTCGGGGAAGATGAACCATGGCTGACGCAAACTTGTCGGAGTTCTGGAACCAATAGCGCCAATCCATGATTTCGCGCAACTGGCTGAAGGCTCCGCTGGTGCGCAGCTCCTCCATGCCCTCGCGAAGCGGATCAGATTCGGGCGCCAGCTTTCTTCCTGTCCTGGCAATGGAAAACAAGCCACGATAAAAACAGAGCAGGTGGGGCTTAGGGACATAGCCATGATCCAGTGTTGTTTTCCAATGCTGAAAGACCATCTGTGCCAGTGAATTGCTGTTAGTGCCGAGGATGGGCTCGAGCATGCCGAAATACGCTGCTTGCCGAAAACTACTGCGGAAGCTATCGGCATCGACCTTGGTAGCCCGCACCGGTATCATCTCCCGGAGCAGATACATGGCAGCGCGGTCAGGATCGTCGGCCATCATGCAGTTGAAATAGCTCAGCAGATTTTCCTTGGCTCCTGTGGGCAGGCCAACAAGATCACAGTTCAAAAAAGAGATACGGTTCTGTTGGTCAACTCGAATGTTGTGCAGATGAGCGTCCACGGGAAAACAGCGCCCGTGGAGGGCCTGCTGGAGCCAGATGTGGCACAGTGCGCGTGCGATTGTATCGCGGCTGCGAGACTGGCGATCAATGATTCGGTCGAGCCCTTCCTCGTCTTCTTCCAGCGGCCCGAAGGTAAACAGGTTCTCGGTGGAAAGCTCAGAATAACTGCGGTGCGACCGAAGCAATTCAAATGAGGCGGCATCGCGCGCCATCAGTTCCATACCCTCCCTGGCCACGCTGAGGCTTGTCTTTCGGCGCAGGCTGATGATGAAATCGCGCAGGAGATCAGCGGTCATCCATTCGCCGCAGTAATCGGTGATGCTTTCAACATCCAGAATCTGCGAAGCGTCCAGATCCCCTCGAAGCTTGTAAAAGCATGGACGAAGCACCGCTACAATCACCGGCACTCCTGTCCGCAGCAGGGCGCAGTGCGATTGAGAAATCAGAGTCGATTCCACAGGCACGAGGTTAAATTCGGCAAATGCCCTTTCCAATTGCGCGCCGAGCCCTTCCGCCATAATTTTCTTTATTTCGTCAGGCGGGATGGGCGGCGTTGCGTCCGGAGTGAGCGCAAGTTCCCGGCAAAATTCAGCCGGTAACACATCAATACGCGAGGAAAGGTAAAGCGCCAGGCATGAATGCTCCGGCCCAAGCTCTTGGAGAAACAGCCGAAGGCGCCGCGCCTGGTGCTCTGGGGAAAGAGACCGTGTGCCGGGAGGCGACGAAGACGACTCGGCCGGCCGGCTGCCGCGCCGATGTTTTCCCCTCCGATGGTGAAGATGAGGCGGCATTTCAAATCCTTATTTCATCAACGGCTCTGCCGTCGTGACGCTGCCACAGGACAAAAGACAGAACCAGCAGCAGCACGGGGGCCGCGACGCGAAACGAGCTGAACCTCGCTGGGGCCCACATCACGGCTGCGCAGCCGGCCATCCAGGCAACCTGCAACGCTCGACTTCCCCGATATTTTCTGATTTTGTTCTGCGGCCTCTCATTGGGTAATGTTGGCGCCGCCGATCTTTCGACGCTAGCGCGGCGCAGCACGGCAAAGGCCCGGAGAAATCCGTCGCGGACAAGATGAGCGTAACCGCCAAACCAGCCGGTCAACGCCTCCGGCGAAATCAGATTGCGCATCGAATCCCATTTGATGTGCCGCTCGCAGGCCTGTTCCAGATGGCGGCCGATGTCCATTCCCGCCGCAAAGGTCTTTACCAGACCGTCGAGCGCGATAGCTGATCGGATGTACTTGATTACGTCCCGTTGCGGCCAGATCCCGTTTTCGCGGGAGAGCACCAACAATTCGAGCATGATCGAGGTAATGCTTTTGCGCAGACGGCTCTGGTCATCGTCATTGCCGTACCAACTTGCGGCTGCCCGCTTCAGGCCTTGGCGGAAGCCCTGAGGGTTGGCATTCTTGTCGAGTGTGGTGATTCTAAAGAAGGACTCGCACATGGCGTCGAGATCGCCGCGCGCGTAAGAGAGCGTCATCGAAATCAGGTGCCGCCGAGAATAGGGGCTCAGAACTCCGGAGATGCCGAAATCTATGTAGCCCACCACGTTGCCCGGCATGATCATCAGATTGCCAGGATGAAGATCGGCGTGGAACATTCCGTGGCGGAATGCGTCTCCTAGAAAGTTGTCGATCAATCGAGCTCCAAAAAGCTGCGGCACGAAATCCGAGCTGACCGTGGTTGTTCCGGTTTCCTTTTGCCGCAGGTACTCGGAAACGGTCAGTCCTTCCAGATACTCGACAGTAAGAATGCGAGCGGTAGTGCAGCTCCAGAAAACCGCCGGCACTTTTTCATGCTCGTTGGCGCGCGCGTTGCGGCCCAGTTCATCCATGTAATGCGCCTCGCGCCGGTAATCGAGTTCGTCCTGCGTCCAGGCGATGAATTCTTCGGTGGGAGCAATGATCCAATAGAGGGCGCGAATACGCAGTAGTTTGACAACGTTGACGGTGAATCTCATGGTCGCGATATCGGCATCAAAGTCGCTCAGGATCGTGGGGCGGCGCACCTTAACCGCAACCTTGCGCCCGGCGAGAGTTGCGATGTGCACCTGCCCGATCGATCCAGTGGCAAGGGGTCGCCGATCAAAGGACTCAAAGGTTTCGAGCGGTGACTGCCCAAGATCTTCGAGGAATGTCTTTTCCACTTCCTCGTATGAAAAGGGCGGTACCCGGTCAAACAAGCTGAACAACGCCGTGCAGTAATTCAGCGGAAGCAGGTCAGACTGCATGGCCAACATCTGACCAAACTTTATAAACGTGCCGCCAACTTCTTCAAGGGCCAGCCGAAAACGTTTTGGACCTGGAATATTCTCACCAGGAATCTTGCGCGCAAGCCTCGGCCATCTGGCCAGCCATCGGTGGAGGAAATGGATCACCACGTGGCGAGCGGCAATGAAAAAGATGTCCTTAAATCGGGACAGGCTTGCTTTGGCTTTCATCGCGCCTCTGCTCGAATAGCGATCCGAAGAAGATGGAGCGCCGCCGCGCCAGCATGTCATCCACCGCCTGCTGCATCGCAGTGCGTACCTGACGGCTGATTGCCTTCACCACTCCGCGGTCACCAGCAGCTTCCAGCGGGTATTGTTCGATGCTGATGGGCGGCAAGAATTGGGTGTGCCACTTTGACGGCAGCGGGACCGGCAGCAGCGGGAAAGTGGGAGTAATGGGAATAAAGGGCCAATCGCTATAACGCGTCCAGCGTCGCGACCTGATTTTGCCGAGGATAGGAAAAATTTCCGCGCTGCCCACCGTTATAAACGGAATGATAGGAGCGCGATGCCTCAACGCGAGCTTGACGAAGGCGTCTCGTCCAAATGCATGGAGCTTGTAAGAATCACGGTAGAGTGAAAATGCGCCGTGAATGCCCTCCGGAAAAATTCCCAGCAGTTGGCCGCTCTCAAGCACCTGATCGGCGCTCTCCTGGCACGCCACTACGCCGCCCAGCTTAGTCATGAAGTTGGCCAGGAATGGGAATTT
>DATMMY010000423.1:0-4697 GCA_035569515.1 Candidatus Solibacter sp.
AACGCGCCATGCACTACCAGAGGGAAAGAGACGGTGTAAGGATGGAAGCCGTAGTCGATCAGGCGCTTGGCGATGTCGCCTGTCTTTACGCCTTTGCCGGTCTGATGATCGTCGCTGAAGACCACTTCATGCATGGATGCGGTCTTGTAAGGAAGATCGTAAGTGCCTTCCAGTTTCTTGCGGATGTAGTTGGCATTGAGGACTGCGTCTTCAGTGGTCTGGCGCAGACCATCCGGGCCGTTGGCCATGGTATAAGCCAGGGCGCGGACGTGCATGCCGAAGTTGCCGTAGAACATGCGTACCCGGCCAACTGACTGGGGACGGTTGTAGTCGAACCCCAGCGTGCCGTCGGCCCTCTGGACGATAACCGGCTGCGGCAGAAAAGGCTCCAGGGCCTTCTTACAGGCAACCGGGCCGGAGCCGGGGCCGCCGCCGCCGTGCGGCGTGGAGAAAGTTTTGTGCAGATTCAGGTGCATTACATCCACGCCAAAGTCGCCCGGGCGAGTCTTGCCTACCAGGGCGTTCATGTTGGCGCCGTCCATGTAGAGCAAGCCGCCTTTATCGTGCAGGATATCTGCGATCTTGTGGATCTCCTGCTCGAAGATGCCCAGGGTATTGGGATTGGTAAGCATCAGCCCGGCGACATCTTCATTCATCTGCGCGGCGAGAGCTTCGATGTCGACCATGCCTCGGGCATTTGACTTCAGGTTCTCAACGGCATAACCGCAGATGGCCGCGGTGGCCGGATTGGTGCCATGAGCAGAATCGGGAATGAGAATTTTCTTGCGGGGATTTCCCTTGGATTGCAGGTAAGCGCGAATCAGCAGGATTCCGGTCATCTCGCCGTGCGCTCCGGCTGCCGGTTGAAGGGTAATGGCATCCATGCCGGTGATATCAATCAGGCAATCGGCAAGGGTCTTCATGATGCGCAGAGCGCCCTGGGAGATCTTTTCCGGCTGGTACGGATGGGCCTCCGCCAGACCACCCAGCCTCGCCACTACTTCGTTGACGCGCGCGTTGTACTTCATGGTGCAGGAGCCCAGAGGATACATGCCAAGATCAATGGCATAGTTCCAGGTGGAAAGGCGGGTGAAATGGCGGATGATCTCCATCTCGCTGACCTCGGGCATGTTGCCCAGGTCCTCGCGCGCAGCCTTGCCCAGAGCTTTCTTGTAGTCCACTTCGGGGACATCGAGCGGCGGCAGCCGGTATCCTTTCTTGCCCGGCGAGGACCGCTCGAAGATCAGACCTTCATTCTGGCTTACCTGACGCGTCGCTTTCTTGATGTCGTTGTCGCTCATTGGCCCACCGCCTTTACGGCTGTATCGATTTGCTCTTTGGTATTCAATTCAGTGCAGCACCACAAGGCCGCATTTCCCAGTTCCGGATAAAACCTTTTGAGCGGCAAGCCGCCAATCAACTTCTTTTCCAGAAGACGGTTGTTGATGTCATTTGCGTCCTCTTTGGTCTGCACCACGAATTCATTGAACCGGGGCGCACCCTGAAACAGCACCTTGGCTTTCTTGCTGAATTCCTGGGTGGCATAAGTAGCTTTCGCCAAGTTCTGCTGGGCCAGCTCTTTGAGGCCTTCGCGGCCATAGACCGTCATGTAGATGGTGGCCATGGTCGCGATCAGCGCCTGGTTGGTGCAGATATTCGAAGTGGCCTTCTCGCGGCGAATGTGCTGCTCGCGGGTGGAGAGCGTCAGCACAAAGCCACCTTTGCCATTTTTGTCTTTGGCTTCGCCTACCAGGCGTCCGGGCATCTGGCGGACAAATTTTTCCTTGGTGGCCATGACCCCTGCATACGGCCCGCCATAACCGAGGGGCACACCGAACGATTGCGACTCCATGGAGACGATGTCCGCCTCTGCCGGGGGCTTCACAATTCCCAGCGACAACGCTTCAGCAATGGAAACTATCAGCAAAGCGCCTTTCTTATGGACCAGATCGGCAATCGCAGCCACATCTTCAATGGTCCCCAGGAAGTTGGGGGACTGAATCAGAACGCCGGCCGTTTCATCGGTGATCTTCTTCTCCAACTCGGCCATATTCACGCGGCCGTTTTCTAGGAAGCCGAACTCAGAGATCGGCAGTCCCTGATGCTGGGAGTACGTGCTCATGACCTCGCGATATTCAGGATGCACGCTCCGCGCCACCAGGGCCGACTTTCTTCCAGTCACGCGGACGGCCATCATGATGGCTTCTGCCGCTCCGGTAGAACCGTCATACATGGAAGCGTTAGCGACTTCCATACCGGTCAGCTCGCAGATCATGGTCTGGAATTCGAAGATGGCCTGCAGTGTGCCCTGGGAGATTTCCGGCTGGTAGGGCGTGTAGGCGGTAAAGAACTCTCCACGCGAGATCAGCGAATCAATCACTACCGGCCGGTAGTGATGATAGGCACCTGCGCCCAGAAAGACCGCATATCCGGCGGCGTTGGTTTCGGCGCAGCCGCGAAAGTAGTCAATGATCTCCGATTCGGCCATCTGGCGTGGCACTTTAAGGTCGCGGTTCAACCGGTATTCCGCCGGGATTGGCGCAAACAGCTCATCAATGGATTGAATGCCGATCTCGCGCATCATTTGCTCGCGGTCGGCTGGAGATTTTGGAAGATAACGCATCTATGGGTTGACCTTGAATTGGTATTGATCGATTTTGATAAATAATTTCAGGTTCGATGTTATTCGACGATCTGTCATCCTGAGCGAAGCGCCACGACATATCAACATCCGCATGAGCCAATGGCGCGAAGTCGAAGAGCCTGTCCTGAGCGATAGCCGAAGGAACCCCAAAAATCTTTGCGACGTTATGCTATGTCAGGGTATTCCCACGTCGGCCTCGCGCCTCCATTGAATAGATTTTCGAGAGAACTCCCTGAAACTGCGTCGTCTGTTAAACACCTTGCGGTCCTTCACTGCGCGCCACTCAGCTCCGTAGACTTAATATCTGCAGCAGCGCTCCGTTCAGGATGACAAGGTCATAAGTTCCCAATCAGCCGATAAAAGTTCCACTTTGAAAGCCGGTTATTTCTCTTCGGCGATATAGGCTTGGTACTGTTCGGCTGTCAGCAGGCCATCCAATTCCTTTGGATTGCTCAATTCAATCTTGATCATCCAGGCGGCCTGGGCATTCTTGTTGATGTCTTCAGGGGCCTGATTCAAAGCTTCATTCACGGCCGCGACCTTGCCTGAAACCGGAGCATACAGCTCAGATACGGCTTTCACCGATTCCACTGTGCCAAAACTCGACCCTGCCGTAACCTGGGCGCCGACCTTGGGCAGCTCTACAAAAACAATATCTCCCAGAGATTCCTGGGCGTGGTCGGTTATGCCAACCGTTCCAATGTTGCCCTGGACCTGAATCCACTCATGCTCTTTGGTGTATTTGTAATCTTTTGGATATGCCATTAATTGTCTGTCCTTTAGCGCAGAACTTATTTGCGCAGAGCTATGCTGCTTTTTTGGGCCGCTTATAAAACGGGGTAGGTACTACTTTGCACATCACCTTCTGGCCGCGTATCTCTACAAAAACTTCATTGCCAACCTCGGACTGGGACGGAGGCACATAGGCCAAAGCGATGTTTTTCTTCAAAAACGGGGCCGGGGAGCCGCTGGTTACGCAGCCAATTTCGTTGCCGGCTTTGTCGAGGACCTTGTAACCGTCACGGGGAATGCCGCGATCTACCGCCTCCAGGCCTACAAGGATCCGCTTGAGCCCTTCGCTCCTGGCCTTTTCCAATGCCGCTTTCCCGATGAAGTCAGTCTTTTCCATTTTGCAATAACGGTCGAGATGGGCTTCCCAGACATTGATGGTGTCGGAAATCTCGTGCCCGTAGAGCGCCATCTTGCCTTCCAGCCGCAGAGTGTTGCGAGCACCCAGGCCACACGGGACAATACCAAACTCCCTGCCGGCTTCGGCCACCTCATTCCAGACGCGTTCGCTGGTGGGAACATCCGACGGCACATAAATTTCAAAGCCATCTTCCGCAGTGTACCCGGTGCGCGCGATGAGCGTATTGGGCAGACCGCAGACCGTCCCGTGCTTGAACCAGTAGTTCTTGATCTGCTTGAGGTCCACGTTGGTCAGCTTCTGCAGCGTGGCCTCCGCTTTTGGCCCCTGGATCGCAATCTGGGTGTAGTAGTCGCCCACATCGTCGGCATGGCAGCGAAACTTGCTTACATTCTGGCGCACCCAGGTGTGGTCTTTCTCGCGGGTGCCGGCGTTGATTACCAATAGATAATCGTTCGCACCCATCTTGTGGACGATCACGTCATCCACGAAGGTTCCTTGCGGATAAAGAAGAGCGGAATAATGTGCCTGGCCTTCCTGAAGTTTCGAGGCATCATTCATGCTGACCCATTGCACGGCGTCCAACGCCTGGGGACCACGGATCAGGATGTCACCCATGTGCGAGACATCGAACATGCCTACGCCGGTACGAACGGCGAGATGCTCCTTTACCAGTCCACCACTGGACGGGTATTCAACCGGCATGTCCCAGCCGCCGAAGTCTACCATTTTTGCGCCCAGCCGGCGGTGCAGCCCGTTGAGCGCAGTTTTCCGCAATATTTGGGTTTCTGCCGTAGAAGACAAGATGTTTCCCTTTCCAACCTGAGTATCAGGACAATAGAGCCGGTCGCCGCCATGTAGTGAACCTTTTAGGTTAACATCCGCGTTTTCCGGGGGTCAATGAAG
>DATMMY010000424.1:0-9910 GCA_035569515.1 Candidatus Solibacter sp.
GCCCGGGCCGCCAGCGAAAAGGGACAATGGCTGGCGTTGCGTCCGGAAAACACGGCGGGAGTGGTACGCGCTTACATCGAGCACAAGCTTTGGGAACGGCCCGGACTTCAGCGCTTCTACTACATTGGCCCTCAGTTTCGCCGTGAGCGTCCCCAGAAAGGGCGCTATCGCCAGTTCTACCAGATCGGAGCCGAGATCATTGGCCCACCTTCCGCCGGAAGCGAGTCTCCCGCCGTGGACGCTGAGCTATTGGAAATGCTGGCCGCTTTGCTGGAACGGCTTGGCATCCAGAACTGGACCCTGCAGTTGAATTCCGTGGGCAGCGCGGACGACCGGCAAAGATTCAATGAAGCTTTGCGGACTGCCTTGAAAGACGTTGTTCACAAGATGTGCGCCGATTGCCAGCGCCGGGCGGAAACCAATCCTCTCCGCGTGCTGGACTGCAAAGTACCGGAAGACCAGCCCATCATTGAAACGCTTCCCCGAATCGGCGATTACCTCGACGAAGGCTCCCGCGCGCACTTCAACGAGGTCCAGAAGATTCTTTCCGCTGTATCCGTTCCTTTTGTTGTGAATCACCGCCTGGTCAGAGGCCTGGACTATTACACCCGCACGGCTTTCGAATTTACGCACGGGGCCCTGGGCGCACAGAACGCGATTCTGGGCGGCGGCCGTTACGATGGCCTTTCTGAATCTCTGGGAGGACCGCCAGCTCCTGGTATTGGTTTTGCAATAGGCGAAGACCGCCTGGTAATGACCTTGCAGGAAAGCGCGGGCAAAGCCGGGCGCCCTGCCGATCTCTATATTGCCTCGCTGGGGCCAGGCATGAACGTTGCCGCTGCAACTCTGGCGCGCGAACTCCGGCGGCAAAACGTTATCGTCTCCCTGGGAGATGAGACCTTCCGGCTGAAGAAATCGCTGGAGACCGCCAGCAAGACCGGCGCGCGCTATGCCCTGATTGTAGGAGAAAACGAGGTCAACTCCGGCCAATTCGCATTGAAGAACCTGGCCACGGGCGAGCAAGTCTCAATCTCTCGCGACCAGATTGCCC
This sequence comes from Candidatus Solibacter sp., assembly GCA_035569515.1. Taxonomy (GTDB): domain Bacteria; phylum Acidobacteriota; class Terriglobia; order Terriglobales; family Acidobacteriaceae; genus Angelobacter. The sequence goes on from DATMMY010000424.1 coordinate 1,052, forward strand.
CCACGATACAGGCTGGAATCTCGCGGCCCTGACTGTTCCCCCGCAACTCTCATTCGCGTGTATTCGCGAAATTCGCGGCTAAAAAAGGTCCAATCAGATCAGCGCTCATCCGCGCGGGTCATTCGTAAAGAAGATCAGCGGTAAAATTGGCCAATGAAATTCCACACCGACTATCTGACCTTCAATACCCGGCAGCATCGCGAATACGTCCATATCACTCCCCAGGTAGAAAAGGTTGTCCGTGAGAGCGGGGTGCGCAACGGCATGGCTCTCGTTTCCGCCATGCACATTACTGCTGGTGTCTATGTGAATGACAACGAAGAAGGATTGATCCAGGACATCGACAAGTGGCTGGAAAAGCTAGAGCCCTTTCAGGAAGACTATCTGCACCATCAAACGGGGGAAGACAATGGCGACTCCCACCTCAAGGCCATTCTTGTCCACCACCAGGTCATCCTGCCCATCACCAACGGCAAACTGCTATTGGGCACATGGCAAAGGGTCTTCTACGCGGAATTCGATGGTCAACGCTCCAAGCGCGTAGTGGTAGCCGTAATGGGCGAGTGATCAAGAATCGGGTGATCGGTACATCGGGAGATCGGGTGATCGGATAACAAGCGGGACAAAATGATCTGCCAAGGCCGACTACTCTAAACACACCGGGCCGAACATTCGCTTAACCCGCAGGAGATCTGCCGTTCTGTTTGGCCAATTGCCAATTGCTATTTACCAATTGCCGAAGTTATTGCAGCAAATCCTGCTTGCCGGCCGGTAATTTCAAATACAGAACTGAATCGCTTTCCAATATCAGCTCGCCCCCAATGGAAAAGACCATCTCCTGGATATACGGGAGCTCTTTTCCGAGAATGATTCTCACGTCCTGGAGCGCGCCTTGTGAGGGTTCCCTGGTTCTCCATCTCAATTCCAGGTTGCATTTGCTGCTTTTTGAGATCGTGCTGACTGTCATGGTAAGAGGCTTGGTGTTTCTTCCTACAAGTTTTCCCACCAGCAACACCAGGAGCTGCCGCAGGACGGGGCTGCTGGTGACCTGAATGTTGGTGTCCCACTGGCGTTCCAAGGTCAGCATACCGGAGTGCAGGAGCACGATGAAATCGTTGAAGACCTCCTGGAGCAGGGTGTCCAGCGCTACCCATGGGCCGCTCGGCACCGGGACTTCGCGTGCCAGGGAAGAGATGGTTTTGGCCAAAGCAATGGCCCGGTCAGCCTGTTGCTCAATGCTCTTCAGGTCGCCGCCCTGCGTGGGATTGGAGGCGTTGCGCAAGCCCGCTACTTCCAGGAAGCAGCGCACGCTGGTCAGCGGTTGCGCCAGATCGTGGGCCACTGAGTTTACCAGCGCCCGAAGGGAGCTCTGCTGCAGCGTAACGTGCTCATACGAGCTGCCCGAGGCAGGGTGGACCTGGCTCTGGCTCTTTCGTCCACTTTGCATATCTGCAATGGATTTTCCGGGCGCGGGGCCACCGTTGCCACCGGGGGTGGCAATCGGTCCCAGACGATAACCGGAACCGCGGACCGTGAAAATCAGTTTTTCTTCGTTGGCGGAATCGATCTTTTTGCGCAGGTAATTCACATAGACGTCAACCAGGTTGCTGTCCGTCTCCGGTTGCAGGCCCCATGCCTTGTCCAGCAGTTCCTGCCGGCTGACCGTACTTCCCGCGCGCCGCATCAACAGGTTCAACAACTCAAATTCCTTGGGACTCAGCTTGATCTCACGCTCGCCCCGGCTGACCTTGCGGTCGCGCGGACTCAGTTCCAGGTCTTCAACCCGCAGGATCTCCAGTTCAGGATCCACTTTGCGCCTGAGTATGGCATTGGCTCGCGCCGCCAGTTCCTGGTAAGAAAAAGGCTTGACCACATAATCGTCCGCGCCAAGGTTCAGAGACTTAATGCGATCTGAGACCCCGGTACGGGCGCTCAGAACCAGCACCGGCGTGGCCAGTCCCTCCGCCCTCAGCCGTTCCAGGAGGTTGAGCCCATCGGTCAGGCCAAAATTCAGATCCAGAATAATGAGCTTGTAGTTCTGGCGCTGCAGTTCGGCCCGGACACTCTCCTCGTCGGGCGCCGTATGTACGGAATAGCCTTCCGCTTCCAGCGATTTTGCTATTAGCGTTGCAAGTTCGACATCATCGTCTGCAAGTAATATCGACATAAAACCGACCTTTCCTGATCGGGTAAAAGTGACGTAGGGGTTGCTATGGTTAGAATGCAATAACCAAAGAGCTTTTGATATGAAAAACTCTCAGGGCTGGCATTTTTATTTCCCATTTTGGAACTCTCTAATAGTACTCCAAAATGTGAATTTAACCCTAAACTGTCCATTTTTAAGACAAGTAGCTTCTCCCCCGTCCATCCCCGATTTTCTTCAAAACGAAAATCAAAATCTGCCTTCTCTTAACGAACCATTCTTTCTGGCGCAAACTTGGGACTGATTCTTTCCCGATCCCAGCTCAATCCTGTAGGATACTTTGTATCACCACGAAAGGGTATTGTACGTTCGAATGTCGGTAAAAACTTACAAAAACTTGATCGGCGGCGCATGGGTTTCCGCCCACAGCGGCCAAACCTTCGAAAATCTTAATCCTGCGGATACCCGCGATGTTATTGGTATTTTTCAAGCTTCCGGCAAGCAGGACGTGGACGATGCGGTAGCGGCGGCCAAAAACGCCTTTGAGCGGTGGCGGCTGGTTCCCGCGCCCAAACGCGCCGAAATCATCTATCGGACTGGCGAGATTCTGGCCGCGCGAAAAGAGGAGTATGCCCGGCAAATGACGCGGGAAATGGGCAAAGTGCTAAAGGAGACCCGCGGGGATGTCCAGGAGGCCATTGACACCGCGTATTACATGGCTGGGGAAGGGCGTCGGCAGTTTGGGGCAACAGTGCCCTCCGAGCTTCCCAACAAGTTCGCGATGGCCGTCCGCATGCCTATTGGAGTCTGCGGGATGATCTGCCCCTGGAACTTCCCCATGGCCATTCCGTCATGGAAGCTCTTTCCTGCTCTGGTTTGCGGGAACACCTGCGTGATCAAGCCAGCGGAAGATACGCCGCTCTCCACCTTTAATCTGGTTCAGGCGCTCATCGATGCGGGGCTCCCTCAGGGTGTGGTGAACGTGGTCACCGGCTTTGGTCCGGAGGCCGGCGCTCCCATCGTGGAGCATCCCGATGTCCGCGCAATCTCATTTACCGGATCAAGCGAGGTCGGTCGAATTGTAGGTGAGGTAGCAGCACGCACCTTCAAACCCTGTTCGCTGGAGATGGGCGGCAAGAACGCCATCATCATTCTGGACGATGCCAACCTTGATTTGGCGCTGGATGGAGTATTGTGGGGTGCCTTTGGCACCACCGGACAACGCTGCACCGCCACCAGCCGCGTTATTGTTCAAAACGGCGTGTATCGGGAGTTTGCCGGCAAGCTGGCAGAGCGTGCTCGGCACCTTAAAGTAGGCGACGGACTCGACGAGAGCATGGAGATGGGCCCGCAAATCAACCGGCAGCAGATTGAAACCACGGAAAAATATGTAGAGGTTGGCAAGAGCCAGGGAGCAAAACTGGCATTGGGCGGAAAACGTCCAACAGGGCCGGCCCTCGAGCACGGATGGTTTTTTGAGCCCACAATATTCAGCGACGTCGATTGCAAAATGCGTATTGCTCAGGAGGAGATTTTCGGCCCGGTCGTAAGCCTGATTCCCTGCGAGGGCTTCGACCAGGCCATTGAAATCGCCAACGGCGTGCCTTATGGTCTCTCTTCCTCCATCTACACTCGCGATGTCAACAAGGCTTTCCGGGCAATGCGCGACATCTATGCAGGCATAACCTATGTGAATGCCCCCACCATTGGCGCAGAGGTGCACCTCCCGTTCGGCGGCACCAAATCCACCGGCAACGGCCACCGCGAAGGCGGCCTGGGAGCCATTGATTTCTACACTCAGTGGAAGTCCATTTATGTGGATTACTCAGACCGGCTGCAGCGGGCTCAGATCGACACGTAGAAATTTGATTGAAGGCAGGGCCTGTCCTGGATGTGAGCGTGAGAGTCGAAGAAGCTTCACAGCTCAGAAAATCCGCATTCGACCTTGGTTTGTATCAGGGCACGAGTAAACTCGTGCCGAAAGTGTTTAGTATGACTGGCTTTAGAGCGTGTGTGAGAACTTCCTTTTGAGGGCAGCGAGAGAGACTCGGAGGCGAGGATAACGGATTCACTGAGAAAGTCAGTGTCATTCTGAGCGGCAGCGAAGAAACTGCTCCGCTGCACTTAAGGTACGCGAGAACGGAACTGTCTTCCGCACCAATCTCCGAAGGGCTATACAAACTGCATGAAAAATTGTTTTCGTGCTAACCGCGAATCTGCAAGGGCTGAAGCCCCGGGTTTCCGACCAAAAACAGCTACACCATCCGTATATCTTCGCCTCAGGGTCCTCTCGCTGCGCTCCAAAAGGTTTCTCACACACGCTCTTTTAGCCCCTGCAGATCCATGGCGCAGCGAAAGGGACTTTCCACAATCTCGCTCCCATACGCCCCAATTTACCCCCAAATGTTGCGGCCACCTCCATGCCAGGGTACGCTGCTGGTGCGTCTCCAAAACGAGGACGCCAGCGTGTGTTCTTTGACAATCTGATCATTACCAATTAGTACCCCCACCCCTTTTGGATACTCCATGGCTACCCCATGGCTACTCCGGAACGGGAAGTTATAATGTTGGCAGAGCTCTCAGCCAAACTGTGAGCGGTGATTCTGTGGCCGCACCTAGAAAAGAAGATCGCAAAAGCTCGCCGCCCATCAGCCAGCGCCGGGCTATGCTGATCCCGCTGGCGGTGGTGGTCCTTGTTCTTTTCTTTGCTGTCTTCTCTCAGACCGCTTTTAACTTGAAGCAGGTGCGCCCGGGTTCGGTCCAGCAGACCTTCTTCCTGGTAGCGCTTTCGGCCTTGATTTTCCTGCTGCTGGTTGCGCTCACCTTTGTCCTGTTGCGCAACCTGCTCAAGCTGTATGCCGAGCGCCAGCTTGGAGTGTTGGGATCCAGGTTCCGAACGCGGATGGTAATTGGTGCGTTGCTGCTTTCTTTTCTTCCGTCCATTGTCATGTTCATGTTTGCCTATGGATTGATGAACCGCTCCATTGATAAGTGGTTCTCCGGTCCCGTGGAACAGCTTCAGCAGGACTCGGGGTATGTGGCCCGGCTCCTCAAAGATTATGCCGGCGAGAATTCCCGCCAGGAGGCGCTGGAGATCGCTAAATCGCCGGCGACGCAACGCGCATTTGAAACCGGAAATTATTCCGGTGCATTGGATGAATTTCGCCGCCATGAACCCACCTTGCAGGGAGGTTTCGCGCTGGCGATTGCGGATGGCTCGGCGGTAGCCTCCTTGAATACGCCCGAACCCTGGGGCGCGTTGCGCAAGGAATTTCCTGCCCTGGACGAGATTGAGCTTACCCCCCAAAAGTGGATCAAGGGAAACTCTGAATTCCTTCTGGGCGTGGCGACGGTGCAAGGAACGGGGAAGATCCTGGTAGGCATTCCCCTGCCCAAGGACTTCTCGCCTACGCTGAACCAGATCACCAAGAATCAGCGTGATTATTCGGACTTGCGGCAGGGAAGCAAACGCCTGCGCGGCATGTACATGCTGTACCTGACCCTGCTTACCGTGGTGGTGCTTTTCGCCGCCACATGGGGCTCGCTTTTTGTGGCCAAGCTGGTCACCCGGCCGGTGGCGGCGCTGGCCGAAGCTACCCGCGAGATTTCACTCGGGCACCTGGGCCATCGGGTGGAGATTACTGCCACCGACGAACTGGGAGAGCTGGTCTCCTCCTTCAACACCATGGCCGGAGAGCTGGAGGCCAGCCGCAAGAAGATCGAACAATCGGCGCGCGCACTGGTAGAGAGCAACACAGAGCTGGAGCAGCGGAGGCGGCACATTGAGACGATTCTGGAAAACATTCCTACGGGCGTCCTTTCGCTGGATATGGAGCAGCGCGTCTCTCATAGCAATGTAGCTTTGGGAAGAATGTTCTGGCCTAATGGCGGTCCTCCACTGGTTGGCTCCAGCTTGAGGTCGATATTCCCGGAGGATGTGGCCACAGATCTTGAATATCTGCTGCGTCGGGCGGCCCGTAAATCGGTTACCGCCGCCCAGCTTGAGATTCCGGTGCTGCGCGACAGGCTGAATGTGACCGTGACCGCCTCGTCCGTCCAGCACGGCCAGCAGCAGCTCGGCTACGTGGTTGTCTTTGAAGACTTCAGCGATCTGCTGAAGGCCCAGAAAGAAGTCGCCTGGCGCGAGGTGGCCCGGCGGGTGGCCCATGAAATCAAGAACCCTTTGACGCCCATTGCTTTGTCCGCAGAGCGGATACTCCGGCATCTCGACAGGGGGCTGATGCCCGATGATGCTTCGCTGGCTGTGATCCACGGGTGCGCAGAAACCATTGCCGGGGCTGTGGAGACGGTACGCTCGCTTGTTGATGAGTTTTCTTCTCTGGCTCGATTCCCGGCTGCGCAGCCGCGCCCTGCGGATGTGAATGAGATTATTGAAAATACTCTGGGCATGTTCACGGGCCGGCTGGATGGAATTGCCGTTCAGAAGCAGCTTGATGAGTCGCTACCCATGGCCATGGCCGACCCGGAAGCCATCAAGCGCGCATTGGCAAATCTGATTGATAATGCCGCCGAAGCCATGCAAGACGCGTTGCTCCGCGAAATCCACATCTCCACCACCCTCGTGGAAAGCAAAGACGCCGTTGAGATTGTGATTGCCGATACTGGTCATGGCGTGACCCGTGAAGTAAAGGAAAAACTTTTTCTTCCTTATTTTTCCACGAAGAAGAGAGGCACCGGATTGGGACTGGCCATCGTACGGCGCATTATTGAAGATCACCGGGGATCTATCCGGGTGGAGGAAAATCAACCGCTGGGAACCAGGTTTGTAGTCGAGCTGCCGCTGGCCGGCGAGACGGTGGAGGCGGAGATGCGGAATGCATAGCATCCTGGTGGTGGATGACGAACGCGATATACGCGAGTCTCTGCGGGGCGTTCTTGAAGATGAAGGATACAAAGTGCTACTGGCGGAAAGCGGCGAAGCCTGCATGGAACAGCTCAAGAAACGCAACTGCGAGCTGGTCTTGCTGGATGTCTGGTTGCCGGGAATCGATGGTCTGGAGACTCTGGAGCGGATCAAGCAGATGGAAGACCATCCGGAAGTCATTATGATCTCCGGTCATGGCACCATCGAAACGGCTGTTCGCGCCACTAAGCTGGGCGCCTTCGACTTTTTGGAAAAACCTATTTCGCTGGATAAGACCCTCATCCTCATTAAGAACGCTCTGGAGTCCCACCACCTGCGGCGCGAGAATGCCGAATTCAAGAAGCAGATCCAATCCAGAAGCATCATCGTCGGGGAAAGCATTCCCATGAAGGCATTGCGCCAGCAGATAGGCGTGATGGCTCCCACCAATGGACGGGTCCTCATTTACGGCGAGTCGGGGACCGGTAAGGAACTGGTGGCGCGGGCCATCCACGCCCACAGCCTGAGAAAAGACAACCTCTTTGTTGAGGTCAACTGCGCCGCCATTCCTGAGGATTGGATTGAAAGCGAGCTGTTTGGGCATCGCAAGGGCTCCCTGCCCGGCACCACGGGAGATAAAGAAGGTAAGTTTGAAAAAGCCGACGGCGGCACCCTGTTTCTCGACGAAGTGGGAGACATGAGCCTGAAGACCCAATCCAAAGTCTTGCGCGCGCTGGACGAGCAGCGCTTTACCCGCGTGGGCGATGATGAGTCCATCCAGGTTGACGTGCGTGTGATCGCCGCCACCAACAAAAATCTGGAAGACGAAATCTCCAAAGGAAATTTTCGCGAGGACCTCTTTTACCGGCTCAATGTAATTCCTTTCTACGTTCCGCCTCTGCGGGAGCGCAAGGAAGATGTCCCCCAGTTGACCCGGCACTTCCTGAAAGAGTTTTCCGCAGCCTACAGCCGCCGGACCAAAGAAATTACCGACGATGCCGTTGACACGCTTGTCCGCTACTCCTGGCCCGGCAATGTGCGCGAGCTCCGCAACGTGATTGAGCGGATCGTCATCATGAACCCCACCGTACACAAAATGGAGCGCAAGCATCTGCCACCGCTGGTCTATCGTGAGGGCTCAGGGCGCGTCCCTGCCGGATTCTCAACCCTTCACCAGGCCCGCGCCGCCTACGAACGCGACTACATCCTGAAGAAGCTAGATGAAAACCACGGCAACGTCACCCGAACAGCAGAGGTGCTCGGCCTGGAACGCAGCCACCTTTACAGGAAGATGAAAACCCTGGGAATTGCAGTGAAGGAGTGAACGAAGAATTGGGTAAATGGGAAATTTGGTAATTGGGTAATTGGCCACCTGCGTTGATTCTCTCAGTGTCCTCAGTGCCTGCGTGGTAGTTGATCTGTTTCCATAAGTTGGTCTGCCACCATAATAAAGATTGCAAGTTTCTGGCGCTGGCGCGTTCCAGAGAACGGTGAGGTGTCACATGACCGTTTCTGCCCAATCCAGCCGTGTCTATTGTTTGACTGCCCTTACTTCGTTCATCGTTTGGTCTATCTTGTGGGGATCCATCTCGCTGCAAGCCCAGAGCTTGAATTCGCCAGAGCCCCAAGGACAGGTAAGTGCTGGCCAGCAGGAAGATCCGCTCAAGCGCCCTTTGCCCAAGAAGAAGCAGGGCACGGAAAGCTTCTACAAGAAATGGCTGGAGGATGTCTCTGTGATCATCACCCCGGAAGAAATGCAGGCTTTCAAGAAGCTGGGGACCGATGCCGAGCGCGACCAGTACATTGAGATATTCTGGCAGCACCGTGATCCAACTCCGGACACCGAAGAAAA
>DATMMY010000425.1:0-9588 GCA_035569515.1 Candidatus Solibacter sp.
TCAGCAACTCCAGGCAGCCCTCAACCACTAAGTTACGGACAGTTTTGAAAATTCCCACCGGAGCATCGTGATTATCGTCAAGATCACATTGGGTTAGGCGAAGTAGAATCATGACAGGTGAGACCGTTGAGTGGTGGAGCATGATGCTGATGGTCCGAGAACGAGGGGACTGTGAGAAGAAACACCATTGCTCAGGGCGCAAGATCAAGCTGATCTGGCGCGAGCATGGTTGTGGTTCAATGGCTCTGGGACAATTTTCTCGCTGATCCCAAGCCATTCCTGAGCTTCGGCCAAACTGCGAAACACTTCAAGTGATCCATCCTGCTGCATCTGGAACATGCGCGCCATTCCAAAGATGTAGTCGTTGGGCGCAACAATAGCTCGTTTGGCGTGCGGCGAAAATAGCTGTTTTCTGGCAACGGCGGCGATCACGGCGGTTGAAATTTTGAACGACGCTGTCTGTGACCAATCGACAAGATGCGCAAAATTGGGATTGAAAGCCGGATCTTGCGCGAGCGCGTCCATAAAGTCCTGGAAATCCGAATCGGTTACCGTGTCGGCAAAGGTGGTGAAGATCATGGCACGCGAAGGATCGATGCGATAACAAATAGCCATGGACTACTCCCGGATGTTAGACGAATACTCCGATAAAGCGTTAGGGCAAATCTAATCCAGCTAAGGATGTTGTGCAATAAAAAACGTGCAGCCGTTATATGTTTAGTAATAATTAAAAACTGTTAATTAGTCGCGCCTCAGGTTTTGTCCTTTTAGAAGACAACTAATTAGGAGCTTTAATCTACTAGGCGTTTTAACCTACTTGCCCTTAAGGAACATGTAAAGAACTGCTGATGGGGTGCGATCAACCCTATGCCAGCAGCGCCTACTGCAGCGTCCCGAAAGGGAAAGGCCGGGAAATATTGGGCAGGATAAGACTCAGGCATCCTCAGGCGCGACACGCGCAGCTTCTTTCTTAGATCAACAGTTGTATTCACTTTAAACTATGAGTTAATCCTGGCGAAATTCCATTATTCGGAAATCGTCGTTGAATTTTCGAGCTCGTCATTAGGTCTAGGAAAAAAGGTAATTATTGAACAGCAACTTGCAATGGGCTATAGTATCTTTTACCAGATAGCCATTCAGCTCATTTAGCAAGTGCGGGAACCGAAAAGTCATTATGTATTGAGTATCGACGGAGTAGGAATTTGCACAGTGCCAAGATTCTAGTTATTGATGACGACGTTGTCATTCTGAGAACGTTGAATGAATATCTGCAAGAGGAAGGCTACAACGTCGTACGAGCAGGCAGTCTGAAGGCCGCCTACGGCGTAATTGAGAAGGACCCTCCCGACGTCGTCATTATTGATTTCCACCTTCCCGACGGCGATGCTTTGCAGTTCCTCTCTACCGCCAAGAACATGACTGTGCCGATTTGCTCCATTGTCCTTACTGGACATGGCACGATCGATCTGGCTGTGCGGGCGATTAAGGAAGGCGCTGAGCAGTTCATCACGAAGCCAGTCGAGCTAGCCGCGCTTGGAACGTGCGTACGCGCATGCGTGGAGCGACAGCAGACCAAACGCAAGCAGCTTGCCGGCGCTCGTAATATAAAGCGCTATGAAAAAGACCCGTTTTTGGGCTCAAGTTCCGTAATCGGGAAGCTGGCGCAGGAGTCCCACAGGATTCTTCAGGCCGAACGGCCTGTCCTCATTCAGGGTGAAACCGGGACTGGCAAAGGCGTCTTGGCGCAATGGATCCATGCAAGAGGATCACGATCGGAAGAAGCCTTCGTGGATGTGAATTGCGCGGGCCTCTCCAAAGACCTTCTGGAATCCGAACTGTTTGGACATGAAAAGGGAGCGTTCACCGGGGCTGTTGGCAGCAAAACAGGATTGGTGGAGGTCGCCCACCGGGGAATCCTGTTTTTGGACGAAGTTGGCGAGATGGATTTGACGGTCCAACCTAAGCTGCTGAAGGTGCTTGAAGATAAGCGGTTTCGGCGACTGGGGGATGTGCGCGAGCGCAGTACGGACATTCAGATCATTGCCGCCACGAACCGGGACTTACTGCAGGCTGCGGGAGAGGGCAAATTCCGGGAAGACCTCTATTACCGCATCAGCATGTTTCGGCTATGGATACCACCATTGAGGGAAAGGGTGGAGGACATACCAATCCTGGCAAACTCGATCTTACTCACCCTGGCCAGGGACCTGGCCCGTGAACAGCAGGTCCTCAGCAAGGCCGCGGAGACTGCTCTCAAAGCCTATGCCTGGCCCGGAAACATTCGTGAACTTAGAAATGTGCTGGAGCGCGTGGCCTTGGTTTGCGACGGCCCCGTAATTGAGCCGGAGGACCTGCGTTTGCCCCGGATTGCGATGGTTGCACCGGTCGCAGTTTTGCCGCGAGATCTTACACTGGATGAGCTTGAGCGGCAGCGCATTGCCCAGGTTCTCGAGGAGGAGAAAGGCAGGGTAGCGCAGGCTGCGGTACGCCTTGGCATTCCGCGCAGTACCCTGTACCAGAAAATCAAAATCCTTGGCATTCTCCTTGAGAATCAGGGGGGACAAGCTTAAATTACCAAAATTGGACATTGATCAAACGATCAACTTAGACGCAGGCTCCGGATACAAGGGAGTACGAAGTTATCTAGTTGCACAATTGCCATGCTAAGTCTGACCAGACCGCACTGATAAGCCGATCTAGTTGCGTCCGTTACTAAATTGCAGCGGATGCTCTCAAGACTGGCGGCCCGGTCGGCGGTTTTGTTCCGCCTTCCCAATGGTGTCCAGAATCTTCGCCTCCAGCGGCTAGGTGGCTTTCCTGGTCTTTGCGCATTAGCAAGGCCAGTTCTACGCGGTTCCATACTCCCATCTTCTTGAAGATACGCGAAAGTTCATTGCGGACGCTTTGCTCTTTGATCTTGAGGATCCGCGCTATCTCCTTGTTGGGATAGGCCTGGGCCACCAGTTCCGCAATGCGCTTTTGTGCTGGACTTAGCTGGTAAAGGTCGTGCGCCGGGCGTGCTTCAAGCTTCGTGGGATCTCCGGCGGAGTTGAGGGCCTCAACCAGGTGCCGCTCTGCCGGAGAAACGACCATGTTCGTTCCTCCATACAGCAGGATCACCAGCGTGCTGGGGCAAAATTCCTGAACAAACCGCAGGATCTTCATCCGGTCCACGTCGTGCCTCGAAGGATTCGACTCGAGAACGAGTGCGGCAATGTCTCCCTTCTGCAAAAGCTGTTTGGCGCGCACTATATCCACCGTGACCGTAATGCGCCATCCTGCTTGTCGCAGCGATCCAAGAAGTTGTTCTGAAATGCCGTGTTCCATAGGAAGTACAAGTAGTTGGTCCATCGAATACGCTCCGTAATTCTTGCTCCCTTCTTATATCGGCAGGTCTCCGCGAAACTTTCGTCTGTGGAAGGGCAGGAATCTTAATTGGGAGGCCGCTTATCGGGGAGGCGTAAGCGCGGCATACGTTTCTGAGAGCTCCCTTCGTCTTTGTTCAAAGATCTTATCTGTCCATTAGAGCGACATAGCGGGCGCTCCGGGCGCTTTCCACTGTCCTGCATTCAGACAAATCCGTCTGGTTTCCAGACCACGGCACAATGCTCAAGTACTGGAGTCCTTAGTTCTTAGAGACTTGCGAGCACTTCCTGTTTGGTACCCCATGTGCTTTGAGTACCAGTACGAAAGTCAAGAGGACACGACATGAACACAGACATCACGCACGCTGAAGGGCAACAAGTAGTTCTGCAGAATTATTTCAATCTTGTAGAGACCATTGCAGCGAAGATCAAACGGCGCCTGCCGTCCCACGTGGACGTTCAGGATCTTGTCCAAACCGGAATGATCGGGCTGCTGGAGGCGTCCAGCCGCTATGATGCCTCGCGAGCCGTGGAGTTTTCGACCTATGCCAGTTCGCGAATCACGGGAGCGATTCTGGATGAGCTGCGGAAATGGGACACGTGTTCTCGCAAGGACCGCAAGAATGCGCGCCAGATCGAGCAAGCAAAAATGCAATTGACGGCGAAGACCGGCGAGAATCCCTCCAACGAGCAGATTGCTGAAGCCGTGGGCCTGGGGTTGAAAGAATACGAACTCACTCTTAACCGCCTCGAATCCGGCAGACAGCCGTTCTTTAACGCTGAGGACAGCGAGTCTGATCCGGCGGACGAGATAAGCCGGATTCCTTCCACTAGTGAAAGTCCATTTGAGGCGTGCAGCAAACGGGAAGACTCCAAGATGCTGCGCTCGCACATCGACCGGCTTCAGCCCCGGTACCGCGAAATATTAATGCTGTATTACTTCAAAGGCATGGGTCTCAAGGAAATAGGTCGCCGTATGGGAGTGGGTGAAGCCCGGATCAGCCAGCTTCACAAACAGGCAGTTCTGGAGTTGCGTCGCAATCTTGACTCAGAGAGACGGTCATCTGCTCCTCACAACAGCACCCTGGTTCAATAGTAAGCGTCAGTAGATACCGTATTGACCTAAGGATAAAACTTGTCGCGGCCAACTGGTTCCCTAACCCTGAATGGCAGTGCACCTGTCCCACTGATGGCCGTCTTTTAGATTTAGAATGATTATGATTCCGACAAGTGGGATGAGTGCCAGGGAGATATGATCGATGACCGATTGGATTACAATTCCGCAACGACTAGCCCGCCTTGCTAAGGATCCGGAAATCGGGGTCTTCGGGGCAAGCGGTAACTCCGGACATTTTTTTCTCTCTAAGCGACACACTTCTGGGGAAGTGGAGCGCTTGGAACAGAAGCTAGGTGTCCGGCTGCCAGAAGACTACCGGCAGTTTCTCTTGGAGGTCGGCTCTGGAGCCGGTCCGTACTATGGTCTGTTCTCTCCCGCTCAAATCTTGGACTGGATCGAATGCCCGCTTGAGGAGGGTATCGGTCGTCCAGACGCAGCTTTGCCTTTCGGGTTCGGACGCTTCGACGCGGAGGAGATCCGAAAGCGTCCTGTCGACAAAACAGTTGAACCAGCGCTCAAAATGAAGTGGCCTTGCAACGGGTGTATTCCAATTTGTCACCACGGGTGCACATTTTGGAGCGTTCTAGTCACTGCAGGTGAATGCGAAGGCTCGGTGTGGGACGTGGCTTGCTATGTGTCGGAGGATGGACTGTGGCAGCCTGCTAAACGTCCACCCGGAATATTGCAGCGTTCCGATCTTCCGTGTCCTCCGACTTTCTTCCAGTGGTATGAAGGCTGGCTCGAAAATATCGAGGTTCGCTTTTTGCCAGAACACATTGCAGGGAGAGTAGTTTCCGGCAGCTTCTATTCGTTTGTCAGACGAGTCTTCTCGCGAATTCACTCTTCCAGGTAATGTACGTGGATCATTGTGTTGGCTGCGTATCTATCGCGGCCAGCGGTACAACCACCTATCGAGTCATCCCTTTGCTACGAGGTTATTTATGGTGGACACTAACTCGTCTGTGCTGAATGGTTTGGTAAGAAACGCGTCTGCGCCGGCCTGAACGGCCCCTTCACGGTCGGTTGTGCTCATGGAACTCGCTATGAAGAGGAGGGGCACACCATTTCTCGCACACTTGGGCTCCAGCATTTTGTAAATTTCAAATCGTGTTTTGTCTGCCATATCAAGATCAACAATCGCCACGTCGGCAGTGTCAAAAGAGCTCTCCGTGAACATTGCCTCGCCATTGCCTGCCGGCAAAACCCTGAACCCGGACGATCGCAGGATATCGGCAATCAATTCAAAGTAGCCTGAATCGTCTTCCATCAGCAGGACGGTACGGGTCTTCACTTCGATTCTTGTGGCATCCAGCACGGCCCTCATCTTTTCGAGAAGAGCGTGCCGGGTAAATGGTTTTTGGATCACCCGCGCAGAACGCGCCATGATCTGCCGGCCATCTACGTCGTCCGTGTATCCGGTCATGAGTATGGTTTTCATGTCGGGATACTTCGATTCTAAAGAGGCGATAAGCTCCGGACCCGACATCCGTGGCATCACCGCATCGGTCAATAATAGCTCGATACGTTTCCCCTGATCGACAATCGCCTTCGCCTCCAGTCCATCGTTTGCCGTAAGGACTTGGTAACCGCTTTCCGCGAGAAATTCCTGGACCGTGGCGCGAAGGGAAGGATCATCTTCTACCAGGAGAATGGTTTCGCCCTGGCCAAGGATCGGAATGTTGTCCTCCGGCAATAGCTCCGGGAGCCTCGTCGAAGCTAGAGGCAGGAATATCTTGAATGTCGCTCCCTGGCCTGGTTCGCTGTAAACCGTAATATGTCCGCCGGCATGCTTGATGATTCCATGAACTGTGGCAAGCCCCAGTCCTGTCCCTTTGCCCTTTTCTTTCGTGGTAAAAAAAGGATCGAATATTCTGTCTTTTGTATCGGCGTCCATGCCTTGGCCTGTGTCGCTGATGGCCAGCAGAGCATAATGGCCTGCAATTGAACTCAATTGGGGCTCCAGCGATCCGGAAGTCACGTCTTCTATGCCAGTCTCGATGGTGAGGGTGCCACCCTTTGGCATTGCGTCTCGCGCGTTGATGATAATGTTCATCAGGATCTGTTCCATGTGACTGGGATCGATCGTCACCCTGGGATGGATGCCGCTCAGCACGCACCTGATGTCGATGTTCTCGCCAATCAGCCGCCTGAGGAACTTCTCCGAGGCTGCAACCACCGAATTGAGATCGAGGGTTTGCGGCTCGCTTATGTCCTGCCGGCTGAACAGGAGGAGTTGCCGGGTAAGTCCGGCGGCCTTATGGGAGGCCGTCTTCACTTCCAGAAGCTTGGCCGCTGCCGGACTGTCTTCGGCAATCCGCATAAGCGCCAGTTCCGTGGATCCCATGATGATCTGGAGAAGGTTATTGAAATCGTGCGCCACGCCGGAAGCGAGCTGGCCGATGGCTTCCATTTTTTGGGCCTGGCGAAGTTGCCGCTCGAGGCTTTCCTTTTCCGTGACATCCTGGGCGAGCACCAATTTCGCGCGCCGGCCATAGAAAGTAATGACACTCGAAGTGATCGCCACATCAATGATGGAGCCGTTCTTTTTCCGATGTTGCCAGGTCCGGCTAAAGTGCCGGCCTTGTTCTTTCTTTCCAAGTTCCAACCATAAGCGCTCAATTTCTTTCTTAGGGCGAATCTCCTCTATGGTCATGTCCATGAACTCTTGCCGGGAAAATCCGTAATGCTCTATGGCCGCAAGATTTACCGCGAGAAACTGTAGAGTCTCCAGATCGAAAACCCACATAGGGTTTGGATTGGCTTCAAACAGAAGGCGGTATTGCTCCTCTGATGTTCGCAGCAGTTCTTCTGCCCGGTTGCGCTCTTGCCAGGTGGCGTACTCTTGAAGCGCCCTTCGAAAAGCGAAGGGAAGGCGGTCCAGCTTGTCTTTGAGCACGTAATCGTTTACGCCCTCTTTGACGCAGTCCACCGCCAAATCGTCTTCCAAAGTGCCGGTTACAAGAATGAACGGAATCGTGAAACCGGATGTGCGCAGCCACCGCACGCCGTCGAGTCCAGTCCAGCCTGGCAAATTGAAATCGCTGAGGATCAGATTGAAGGCGCCAGTCGAGACGGCCTGCTTAAACTCGTCGAAATCATGAATCAGCTGAGCGTCAACTTCGATGCCGGAGTGTTTCAGTTTGTGTAAACAGAGTGCGCTATCGTTGGCGTTGTCTTCGACCAGAAGAATGCGATGGACTTGTTTCTGTTTGGAACTAATAGTAGAGGGGTAACTCATACAAAATTAAACTTGTAGGTTAAGCGTACATCAAAAGAACCCAAAAATGCTCCCGGAAATCGCACAATCTCGATTTAGGAGACGACAAGAAACAATCTTTGAAATTTCTAATGCGCGGCTAGGTATGTCACGAAGGGAAAGCAAACTATCGAAGGCATATCGTCATTGTATGTGTGTACTTGTGACTTTCGCACGTGGTTGTACAGTCAGTTCGCCGCATGAGCCGGAAGCCAGAGACTGCTGGCCGGCAGAGGCCGTGCATTCTCCTGAGGTCTTCACGTGAAGCTCATTGTGGTCTGATACCGGTCGCAATTGGGAAAAGTTGTCTGCTGCATCCGTCGCGTTCGCTACCACCAGCTTCGGTTCTCCGTCAGGGCCGATGATCACACCCACGGACGTGACTACGGTTGCGGTTACGCTAAGGGTGCCGCTGGCCGATGTCCCGCCGTGCATGCCGGCCTGGCCGGAGATGCGGCTTCCACTTTGAGCAAGTGCAAGAGAGCCGGAAGCAAACAGGACAAATGTGACAAGAGCGATCTTCGCCGGTCGTCGTTGGGTAGTCGTTTTACAGATTGAGTTTGCAGCCACTTTAATTCCCTCTCGCAGGTGAGTAAGGCAGTTAAGTAGCCATTCCCGTAAAGCGCGCAAATTGTTGGAAACACGAATAGAGCGCTCGTGCGGTGAAGTGCTGTCAGCAGTTGAAAGTCTGGAATCGGGACAGTGATTCTGGACGCGTGCGAAGATGTTGTGCAGTTAAAGGTAGACCACAATGTTAGTACTTAAGCATCGTCAAGCTTTGCCGATCATATAGCCAGCAGTAATTGCGATAGACCATTTGGTAAAGGCGGGTAAGCCAACATGCAAAGCGTATTTCTGGTGGAAGACAACCGAATTCTAAGGATGGCAATGCGCCACGACCTGATCAAGGCTAGTTATCAGGTCTCTATTGCAGAAGACGGGGAGCAGGCCGTCAAGTCCGCTTGCAGCGATAGTCCCGATATTATTCTCTTGGACATGATATTGCCCAAGCTGAGCGGACCGGATGTCCTGACCCGCCTGAAACAAGATCCTGCAACCGCCCTTATTCCTGTAATTGTCTCAACTGGTCTTTCCAAGAAGAACGAGCAAAACTAAAAGACCAGGGGGCGGCTGCCTTCATGGAAAAGAGTCAATGGACAGACGATCCCAAGGCGCTTCTCGATGTCATTAAAAAAGTACTTGAGGCGGAAGCCTGAAATAACGAATGTTTTCAGCCAGTCCTGGCGACAGGGCAGCAGCAAGGCGTGGCTGCCGATATATAGAACCGCTCGTACAGTGGGCCCAGGGACCAGCCGGTAAATCTTGGGCGGAGGTCGGTAAAGCGCTAAAGAAGGTGGCGCCAGGATGGGCAACCGTGCTCTGGTTCTTTCCATCTAAGTTATTGACACAATAGCACGCAGAGTAATTTATTGGCCCTGGAACGCAGACCAGGGCCTTTTTTTATGCCCCCTGGAACCAATATTCGTCGCTGCATTCAGGATTTTCGGCGGGCTCAGATACCCCACTGCCTCCTTGAATTGGGCCTCAGAATTCAGCAAAAACTCTCGATTTTGCGGGTATAATCAGAGCACCCCCCAATGCCCAGGAGATCCATGCCCAAGAAATCCATTCCGAAGAAAGAAGCTAGCGGTGCTGACGAGATGTGGATCAATCCCAACTCCAGCCTAAAGGGCGACCGGGGTGATAGAGCCTGGGAAAACCGTGCGGGAGGCGTTCCCAGCAGCTCCCGCTATCTGGAATTAGCGGATTTGGCCCTGGGATTCAAGAAGCCGGAAACCAAAAAGAAAAAAGGCCTGTCCGGCGCCCACCAAACGCACAAAACCGAACCC
>DATMMY010000426.1:0-6982 GCA_035569515.1 Candidatus Solibacter sp.
AAGCGGACCATGACCCTGATGCATGGTGCTAAGGTCCTGAAGAGTTACAGCGTCGCGCTGGGAACTGTTCCGGTCGGTCCAAAGGAGAGGCAAGGCGACCATAAAACGCCAGAAGGCAATTATGTGATCAGCGCCAAGAACTCGCACAGCCAGTTTCACTTTGCTTTGCGCATCTCCTATCCCAGCGCGGAGGACAGAGCGAGGGCGAGAAAACTGGGCGTCTCTCCCGGCGGGGACATCATGATTCATGGGCTGGCCTCCAGCTTCGCATTTCTGGGCGCGTTGCACCGGAAAACGGATTGGACCGATGGCTGCATTGCTGTTACCAATCCTGAAATCGAGGAGATATGGAGTCTGGTGTCGGTTGGTACCACGGTCGAGATTCGGCCTTGACCAATAAGGCTTCTCACCGCAAAGGGCGCAAAGCAGCCTAGCCGCAACCAAGAGCAAAACGAATGCTAACCACAGAGGAAGGCAAAAGCAAACCTCAAACGCAGAGGGCGCAGAGCAAGAGCCGAGGGCGCAGAGGAATCCACGAAATAGGGCGGGAGCCAACCACCTTACCGGGGATTACACGAATGCAAAAAGCACCCTCGTAGTACGAAAAAACACAAAAACAACAGCGCTGCGTTGAATTTTTGTTTTACCTGGCGCTCATCTGCGAAATCTGCGGCAATGTTGATTTTCCTTTGCGTCCTTAGGTTCTTTGCGGTAAAGCTTCGAATGTCTGTGGCTGGTTTGTTTTGGGGGGATTCCGTTTGGCCCTGCCATCTACGTGCTATGCTTTCCCAGAGTTCACCAGGAATCCACTGCTGAAGGGACGTCCATTGATGATTGTCCGTCGCGTGCAAGTGCTTGCTGTTGCCCTGCTTGTCTGTATCGGAGGGGTTGCCCAGAAGCCCAGCGTTCCTCCTTCACCCCAGACAGATGTTCAGACCCAGGCCCAGGTGGCTGAGGCACAGGTGAAGGCGCCTCCACATGAGATGACCGCGGCCGATGTTGAGGCGTTTCTGGATGGGTTTGTGCCCATGCAACTGGAGCGCGAGAACATTGCCGGCGCCGTGGTCAGCGTGGTGAAAGACGGCAAGGTGTTATTTGCCAAAGGCTATGGGTACGCCGATGTAGAGAAGAAAAAGCCGGTCTCGGTGGATGGGACCCTTTTTCGTCCGGGCTCTATTTCCAAGCTTTTTACCTGGACGGCAGTCATGCAACTGGTGGAGCAGGGCAAACTCGATCTCGACCGGGACGTAAATGCCTATCTGGATTTCAAGATTCCCGCCACATGGCCTCAGCCAATTACCTTGCGGAACATCCTTACCCACACTGCCGGATTTGAAGAGACCGTAAAGGAGCTATTCGTTCCCGAAGATTCGAAGCTCGTTCCGCTCAAAGATTATCTGCCAAAGCACATTCCTGAGAGGATATTTCCTCCCGGCACCACTCCCGCGTACTCTAATTACGCTGCTACTCTGGCGGGCTATATCGTAGAGCGCACTTCCGGGCGGCCTTTCAATGACTATGTCGCCGAGAATATTTTCAAGCCGCTGGGAATGGCACACTCCACCTTCGTCCAACCTTTGCCTGCGGAGTTGAAACCGCTTATGTCCAGCGGCTACACCGTTGGCTCGGGCAAGCCGAAGCCTTTTGAGTTGTTGATTCCTGCTCCCGCAGGCAGCCTTGCCGCTACGGCGGCCGATCTCTCCCGGTTCATGATTGCGCACCTGCAAAATGGAAAATTTGAGGATGCCAAAATTCTTCGCCCGGAGACTGCCCAAGCCATGCATGCCCGCCAGGCTGCCCTTTCTCCCGAGATGAATGCGATGACGCTGGGATTTTATGAGGAGAGCCGCAATGGACACAGGATCATTGGGCACGGGGGAGACACCATCTACTTCCACAGCGACCTTCACCTTGTACTCGATTCAGGGGTGGGTTTTTACGTCTCGTATAACAGCGCCGGCAAGGGTGAGATCAGTCCGCGCTCGGCCCTGTGGCATCACTTCATGGACCGTTACTACCCTTTCACTCCGCCCGAGAGCGCGCCCGTAGCGACCGCGGCAGCCGACGCGGCCGCACTCTCCGGATACTATATGTCCACCCGCCGGTCCGACAGCACTTTTCTGAAAGCTACAGATGTCTTCGGCGAAGTTCATGTAACTGGCGGACCTGACGGAATTCTCACGATACAGCCGTTTAAGGACTTCAACGGGGAAACTAAGAAATGGAAGGAAATCAGCCCAATGCTGTTTCGGTCCGTGAATGGCCAGGACCGCATTGCCTTCGTGCGCGACAAGGACGGACGCCTGGTGTTGACTGCGAACTTCCCGGCCGTTGTTTTCCAGCGTGCCTCGTGGGTCAACAGCACTCCTTTGAACCGCTTCCTGAGTACCGGCAGTCTTGCGGTCATGGCGCTTACCTTGCTGTTCTGGCCGGCCGCGGCGCTCATCCGGCGTCATTACCGGATCAGGTTGGAGTTGGCTCCGCAACAGCGGAGGTTGCGCTTGCTGGTGCGCCTGGTATGCGTAGCGGACATTGTGTTTGCGCTGGGCATTCTGCTGACTGTCTCCGGAGACGATCCCACGGGGTTGCTCAGCGGCAAGCTTGATGCCCGGCTCCTGCTGCTTCAGGGCATAGGAGCTTTAGGAGCTCTCGGGGCTTTAGCGGTCATTTACGCCGCGGTCCGGTCGTGGCAAGAACAAGGTTTGTGGTTGTGGGCCAAGGTATGGAATTTGCTGGTCATGATGGCAAGCCTGGGCTTTGCCTGGTTTGCCATTCATTGGAATCTGCTGAATTTCAATATGAACTACTGAGGAATCGGTTGGGAAGAACGGCTGCTTGCTTCTAAGAGCTTACCCAATTACCAAAACGTTGTATTCTGGCTAGAAGCCAGTAGCTAGCAGCGCCTTTCCCACGATCAACGTCAGGTCATCGCCCTGCTCGCCGGGGCTGAATTCCTGCACGCTGGCCAGCACCTTTTGCATTAACGCACAAGCAGCAAGATGCCTGTTTGTCTGAAGGATTTGCAGGAGTCTTTCTTCTCCAAACTCCTCTTCCGCGTGATTCGCTGCTTCCGTGATGCCATCTGTATAGATCGCAAGAATGTCGCCTGGTTCGAACTGAACTTCAGCAACGACGCAATCCCATTGCTCAAAGAGCCCTAATACCGTTACCGTGCTATGGAGACGCTCGACTTTACCTTCCGCCCGCACAAGCAGCGGAGGATTGTGACCGCAGTTCGCATATCGAAGGCGTAGCGTCGCATCGTCGTACAGGCCGAAAAACATGGTTGCGTAATGACTGCTTTCGGTGTTTCTAAAAAACAACCGGTTGACGGACGATAGAAGCTGCGCCAAGTCTCTATCCGCAGCCGCGTATTGACTGCGCAAGTTGGCTTGCAGATTCGCCATGAGCAGCGCGCCGGAAATGCCTTTGCCGGCAATATCAGCCAGCACAAATCCCACTTTGCCTGATCCTATGTCGAGAAAATCGTAATAATCTCCGCCCACCGCTCGCGCCTGGATGCACGCGCCCGAGTAGTCGAGGGTCTTAAGCGACGGCATTTCCTGGGGCAGGAGTTTGCTTTGCACCTCGCGCGCGATTTGCATCTCGTGGGCCGCACGGCGGTCGGATTCAATACGCCCGGCCATATCCTGCGCCAGCCGGATATTTTCCATGGCCACACCAGCCTGGTTGGCGACCGAACCCAGCAGCAGCTCGTCCTCTTTGGAATATGGCTCTTCAGAGAGCCGGGGCCCCAGTACAAACAAGCCCATAAGTTCGGCGGACCGGCCCAGCACCGGAACCACGCACTCAGGGCGCAATGGAAGAAGCAGTGAAATCAGAGGCAAGCGCTCAGTATCCGGATTTACCTCCAGTGGCTCGCCTCGCAGCGCCAGATCAACCAGACCCGGCGCCTGTGGCAGAATTTCGGTCAATTCTGCCGGAACAGCAACGTCCGGTGACTGCGTTTCGGTCGGCTTCAGGGAGCCTCCATCGGATTTGAGATAAATCACCAATGAACTGGGATGGAGGGCGAGGTTCAGGTGCTGTTGCAGCAGTACCGCCAGTTCTTCCTTATTGTTGATGCTGCGAACTTTCTGAGCTAGATCCTGAAGAATGATTCGAGCATCGTAGGAACCGCGAAAGAAGGCGCGATCAATACGCTCTGTTGCCTGCTTCAGTCCGGGCGCGGAGACCCACGCGAGGATGAGCCCAAAACTCGTGCCGGCCGTCATGGCTAGCCGAGGATGCAATTGGAACAGCCTTGAGAATGCAATGGCGAATATCAGGTTCACGGAGGCAGCCAGCAGAATAATCAGCAATGCAAAGCCCCGCTTCACCAATACGTATCTGGCGCTGTGCCGCAGCAGGGCGGGAATCTCCAATACACGGTGCTTTACCACCGCGTAAGCAAAGCACACAGGAAACACAAGCACCAGGCAGACACAGATGAAATCCAGCCAGAAAGGTAGATGATATTCCCAAATATCCTCAATCAATTTCATGCCTGTGGCCGGAGTAATGCCGATGAGCGCTCCCCAAAGGATGACCCGGATCTTTCGCTTTGCTTCCGGAGTGGGGGCGCGCAACGAGGTCCAACCTAAAGAAAAAAGACCTAGGAAAATCGTCCCGTAAATATAGAGCCTCATCGTCTTCAAGGCGGCGCCTTCCCCAATCAGCCTCACCACGGGGGGCGGTGGGAGTGGGTCCCCTGCGTTTACTCCAGCGACTGAAATCGAAATGCCGATCAGCAAGAGCGCCCACTTCAGCCAGGGGAGCCGGATATCGAGAGGAGACCGCGTGGGAAAAACCGCAAAGAAGAAGTAGGAGAGAGGAGCAATCAGGCCGACGAACGTCGAGCGATATGCCAGGAGAAACGCCCGCATTCCCCCCTGCGCGGCGACAAATGCATCAGGAAAATTGGAGACGGCGATGAAGCCTCCGAACAGGAGGGCCAGCAGCCATGCATTGCGATCTTCGAGGCGCATGAACAGTACCGCCAGTCCTACCACGAGAAAGGCGATCGGATAGGAACCTAGAATCTGCTGCGCCACCAGCTTGGGCGTTGAAATGATTTCCTTAGGCGCACCAAAGAATGCTCTTATCTCCACAGGCTCGGGCTGGCCGGGGCGCCGGACCGTCAACCGGATGCCGTCGCCTGGTTTGCCCCTGAACCACGTGGCCCTTACGAATGTCGGGTCAGCGGTAGCCAGAGCCTGTCCGTTAATAGCAATGATGACATCATTCGCCTTCAACCCCGACTTCTGGGCCGGGCTGTTGGGGTGCACCTGAGTAATTTCAACCCCTTTTAACGAGGTATCTTTGATCTCGATTCCCAACTCCACCTTTGGCTGCCAGCGGATGTAGTACATCCAGGCAAAGCTATAAACAACGGTTGCAGCGGCAAAGATTACGGCAAGAATTATCAGAATAGCCCGAGACTTTGGCGGGCGCTGACGACTGGTTGAAAACCTCGAGAATGGTCTGCCCGCCCGCGCAGCTTGAATTTCGTCAGTCATGTTGAATTACGCAAGACATGGGCCCCGTGTCCGAAAAAAACGGGAGAACATTGCATTATAGTCCTCGTCTTCACTGTTACAGAGGGCGGCGCCGCCTTCGGCCCCCTGTAAGTTATTTTGTAATGAGACGCTTGTAGATAAATTCGATATTCATTTAAATTCGATACGCGATAATTCAAATAAGAAAGCTGCAGCTGGAGTGATGTCTTTTATGAATGACCGATTCCGCTACTACCTGCGCGTCCGCTACGGAGAGTGCGACGCCCAAAAAGTGGTATTCAACGCGCGCTATGCCGATTACATCGATATCGCCGTAATGGAGTTCCTGCGTTCCATGGGATACCAGCAGGCCCTGGTCGATGGCACGCTCGATTATCAACTGGTCAAGCAGACGCTGGAGTGGAAAGCTCCGGCCCGCTTTGATCAGGTGCTTGAGGTCTCGATGTACGCAAAGCACCTCGGCAACACTTCGTTCACTCTGGCGGCCGAATTTCGGATTGCGGGCGAAGAACGGATCATCGTGACCGTAGAGACCGTCTATGTGCTGGTGGAGCACAAAACGCTGGCAAAGAAATCTTTGCCGGGCGATCTCCGGGCCTCCCTCGAAAATGGCGCCCGTGGAATGGCGGTGGACCATGCTGGATATGGTGCAGGTCAGACCTTGAGTGGTGCGTCCCCGCGCGTTATTTGAAGTCAAAGCATCTCGCATTAGCCCGGATTATTCGTGAAAATGTACGGGAAAAAATAACTGGTCATCCCGACGTTCTACTCGCGCGTCAGCGCGGGTAGACCGGAGGGACCTTGCGTTTTGTCACTATGGCGTTTTAAGAAATGGTGTAACCGCAGGAAGACCCAATTTCAAAAAAAGCACAACCTTCCGAAAAATAGCCGCTACGCCGCTACATTTCCTCGTTTTTCCGAGAAACTACAAAAAATTGCGTCCCAATCCGGCACGTTTGAACAGATGCGTTGAAAACATTGGGGTTATGGGGATGAACTGCTTTTTGTAACACCTCAAGGCCGGATTTGTAAGACCTTGAACAGTATTTGTAAGACCTTGAGCACGGTTTGTAAGACCTTGAAGGCCGTTTGTAAGACCTTGAGACCAGCTTGTAAGACCTTGAATTGAACCCTCGCTTTGCTCACCCTTCGCACAAAATGCGAAGGATGGCACCTGACTTGTGGACGCGCCCGACCGCGGATTCGTAAGTTCCCAAAGAATTTACCCCCAAATGCAGGACTTGAAATTCGCTCCCCACTTCGAACTGAGACCTTGAGACAAACCGCATTTTTGTTGGCTCGGAAGCATCCTGGGGGCAATTCCTCGGGTGAGACAGTCAGGAATTGAGACACTCGCTTCTCCCACCTTTCGACAAAAAAACACGAAGGATGGGACACCTGTACACGTATGTACGGCTGCCTGCGGATTCGTATTCCTTCGGTCTGGCTAGACACACGAAGAC
>DATMMY010000427.1:0-6264 GCA_035569515.1 Candidatus Solibacter sp.
CTGCCCTGAGTGCAGCCGAAGGGGCGGTGAAACTGATTCTCGATTTTCTGCGTGTGGTCTCCGTATTACTAATGCCTTTGGTTGCGGCTTAGCGGCGCTGTATTTCAAGGGTTTTGGGCTTTGTCTCTTTTATTACGCGTACAATGGCGAGCATGCTGTTAAAAGTAAGCGCGCTCCATACCACCTTTGAACGGGGTTGACTCGTGGATCTGACTGGAAAGATCGCCATCGTGACTGGCTCGGGCGGAGAGGGCTCTGGCCGGGCCGAAGCTCGCCGGCTGGCTGCGGAAGGCTGTCAGGTCATCGTCTCCGATATCAATGAAGCCGGTGGCCGGGAGACACAGCGCCTCATCCTGGCTGATGGAGGACGCGCCGACTTCTTTCGGTGTGACGTCTCCGTTCAGGCAGAAGTGCACGCCCTGGTAGCTTTTACCGAGCATAAATACGGTGGCCTCGATGTTCTTATCAATAACGCTTCCGGGCCGGGGTATCGTCCGGGCGCACCTATAGAAGAGAGCTACGACACGATTCAAACCGATCTCCTGGGAACAATGTATGGGTTGCAGTTTGGTGTCGCGGCCATGAAAAGGTGCGGCGGCGGGGCCATTCTCAACGTAAGCTCTACTTCAGCGCTCTGCCATGGATCTGCGCATTCCAACATGCCCGCCTACGACATCGCAAAAGTCGGGGTGATCCGGCTGACCACAACCCATGCCGGTTTGCGCGAAACGGCCAACATCCGCGTCAACTGCCTGGTTCCCGATTGGGTCGCAACCCCGGAAGTCAAGAGTTACTATGACGCACTGACTCCTGAGCAGCGCAGCAACCCCCGCATACCTCCGGCTCTTACCACTCTCGAAGAACTTGCTCAGGTTGCCCTCGACTTAATTCGCGACTCCTCACTGGCCGGACGTGTGCTCGTATTATGGAGCGGCCAGAAGCCCGCCCTGATCTCCGCGGAAGATCCTGGCTACGCCAAACTCGAGCCGTATCGGCCATAAATCCGATTTATAGAGCATTTTCCGAGTTGCTGTGTCCCAGACCTTGGTGGAGGAGCGTTAACATGCAAGGAACAATGGGCCTTAGCCCTGGTGGCATCGCAGCTGGTTGAGAGCGCGGAATACGCCAACGCTGAAAATGCTTTAGCGTTGCCAGGATCCCGTGTCCTGGCAAAATAGAACCGTTGACATAGATGCCTAACGGCAATCCCATTCTTATAGGAAAATAGATCATGACCTCTGTACGAATGGATAAGTGGCTTTGGGCCGCAAGATTCTTCAAGACGCGATCCTTGGCTGCACGGGCCTGTGAACTCGGCAGGATTCAATCCAACGGACAACCCGCCAAGGCCGCGCGCGAGGTCCGCATTGGAGACATGCTGAGCGTGACCAACGACAGCGGCGACTTTCAAGTGGAGGTCCTGCTGCTCAGCGATGTGCGCGGCCCAGCTTCAGTTGCGCAAACCCTGTACCGCGAGACGGCAGAGAGCAGGGAACTGCGTCTCAAGGCCGCAGCGGAGCGCAAAGCGAACATGCAGTTCGAGGTAGCGCCCGCAGGGAGACCGTCGAAGCGCGATCGCCGTAAAATCATCCAGTTCAAGCGAGTCTAGCGTTGTCAGAAGCGCGGCACCGGAGTTCCTATGCGATCCGTTTTGGGCTTGGATGTATTTGCCAGTGGCTGAAGCTGGCGGTCAGTAGCTTGCATTCTGATCAGTGGCCTCAGTGAAAATCAGTGGTAGGCCCTCGGTTTTCCTTTCTCATTTTTTCGCAGATTCTTCATGCCACTTTCGACTTCATAAAATCGCCGACCGTGCTTTCTCCGCGATCTCCGTGATCTTTTTTGGGTTTCCTCCGCGCCTCCGCAGTGAAACTCATTCTTGATTTTCTCCGTGTCGTCTCTGTGTCTCCGTGCCTCAGTGGTGGGTTTGCTTCTCCGCACGTATCACGTCTTGAATATGGCACTGATCTCCCGTGGACTCACGGCCTCTTCTGCGAAGGCAAATGTACCGTGTTCGCGCATCTCTCGCGCGGCGCGAAGAAAGGCGCCAAGTGCAGCGCGAGCGAGCGCACTGCCGACGCTGACGCGCCTTACTCCAATCGCGGAGAGGGCCGTTAGACTCAATGGAACGCCTCGCAGTCCCATCACGACATTCACCGGGCGGTCCACCGAGCCGACCACGGCGGCAATGTCTTCTTTGGTGGACAGGCCCGGCGCGTAGAGAACATCCGCGCCTGCCTCTTGATAGGCCTGCAGGCGCTTGATGGTGTCGCTGAGATCAGGCCGGCCGTGCAGATAGTTCTCCGCGCGTGCAGTCAGGGTAAAAGCAAAGGGAAGAGCACGGGCAGCCGCCACTGCGGCGCGGACCCGCTCGACGGCATGACCCAGTTCATAGATCGGATGGTCCGGGCGTCCGGTTGAATCCTCAATTGAGCCGCCGGCAACTCCTGCCGCCGCCGCAAGCCTGATGGTTTCGGCAACCATTTCCGGGGCGTCTCCGAAGCCATTCTCAAGATCGGCGCTGACCGGCAGGTCCGTAGCCGACGCAATCGCAGCAACGTGCCCCATCATCTCTTGACGGCCAATCGTGTTGTCCCGTTGTCCGGCGGAAAAAGCATAGCCCATGCTGGTGGTTGCCAGCGCTTCAAAACCCAGGTGCGCCAGCAGCCGGGCGGTCCCGATGTCCCACGGATTGGGAATGATGAATGCTCTGCTGCGCTCATGAAGCGCACGAAACGAATGTCCCTTCTCAACTTGTGTCAACATGGGCGGTCCCCCACGCGGGCGAGTGCAGAGGCAAGGCCCAATGTTCCTTCGACTCCTTCCACGAAGTTTCTTTCTTCGCGGAGAATAAGGCGTTTGGTTTGCGCCATGGCAAAGTTCTCAAGCGCTTCCGGATCGGACTTCAAGGTCACCCGGTAGGTCTCATATGAGGCGAGACTATCGAACGCAATCAAACCCCAGGCGACATTATTCGTGCCTTCATGGGGAAGGAAATATCCGATAAGGTGGCCGCCGCATCGGGGAATGATGCGGCCCCAATTCTCAGCGTATTTCCTGAACTCATTCCGCTGAAAGGGATCGATCTCGTAGCGGATAACGCAGGTCACTGTCATTTGTATCCTCCAAGTGTGTGGGAAAACTTGTTTTTCCGCGCTGATTCAAAGGGGCGGCTTCACAGCTTGCGGAAAAAATCCGCAGCTAGGTGGTGATTTGAAAGGGCACGGCTTCAGCCGTGCCGCAAGTCCTGCTTTGTGTCAGGGCACAGCTTGTCCTGGAGGTGAGCTTGCGAGCCGAAGGAAGTTTATTCGTGCCGCAAGCTTTTTAAAATCAACCGGGCTTTAGCCCCTGCAGGTCCAGGGCGAGCACGAAAAGGACTTTTTCCTCAAACTCTTCAGCCGTGCCAAAAATCCCGTTGAGGGTTTTCCCGGATGCACAAGGCTACAATATGCCAGTTGTAGAACGTGAACAATTCGTCTACCATCAAAGTGTGAATGTTGATCAGCACACCGACGCCGTAGTCTCCAGAATTGCGGCAGCCATCGGTGAGCCGGCGCGAGTCCGTATACTCTACTGCCTGGTGGACGGTCATGCGCGGACCAGCACCGAGCTGGCAGTGGTGGCTGAGGTGAGTCCCTCAACCGCGAGCGCCCACCTGAACCGGCTGAAGGCAGAGCGCCTGATCAAAGTGTTTGTCCAGGGGAAGCACCGCTACTACAGCCTGGAAGGGCCCAACGTCGCCAGCGTGCTCGAAGGACTGAGCGTGCTTGCGGGCGGCGTTCGCGACAAGTTCGTGCCCAATACACCAAACCGCCTGCGTGCTGCGCGGACTTGCTACGATCACATGGCCGGTACATTGGGCGTGTCTCTCCACGACCGTTTTCAGGCGCTCGAATGGCTTTCAGCCACTTCGACCGGCAACGGTAGCGGATACGCTCTCACCTCAGCTGGAGCGAAGGGGTTTGCAGCTCTTGGCATCGACCTTGACGCAACCCGGAAGCTGCGCCGCCGCTTCGCGTCCCCATGCCTGGACTGGAGCGAGCGGCGGCCTCACCTCGCCGGCGCGCTCGGGGCGGCCCTCCTGAAAGTTGTGCTGAAAAGAAAATGGGTAGTTCAGGATCTCGACAGCAGGGCCTTAAGGGTTACAAGCCTTGGGCAACGCGAAATGCTGGCTCGATTCGGCCTCCAAGTTTAAATCGAGAAGGAGTTTCGATTTAACTTCAACACTGTTCACTTAAGCTCTCCATGAACCTTCTCGATTAATAGATTTGTTGAGGTAAATAATTTCGGTGGCAAAAGACTTAGTATGATTAAAGGTTAAGTTCAAATCACCCGATCACCCGATCACCACATTGTCTTGAGCCAGCTCACAATTTGTGTTTTGATAGACAAAATGCGGCGCAACGCACGCAGGTGTGCGTACCGTTAACCTCAACCTTCAACCTTTCCATTCTGAAGGAGAAAAAATCATGAATAAAGTTCCGCCTATCCCCAAAGGGTACAACTCCATCACGCCTTACCTGGTCGTCAAAGGGGCTGCCCAAGCCATCGAGTACTACAAAAAAGTTTTCGGTGCTACTGAAGTCTTTCGCATGGACCAGCCCGACGGCAAAGTCGGCCATGCCGAGCTGCAGATCGGCGACTCGCGCATCATGCTGGCTGACGAAAATCCCAGCATGGGCCAGGGGCACACCAGTGCCACAAGCCTCGGCTCCAGCCCGGTGAGCCTGTATTTGTACATCCCCGACGTCGATCGCGTGATCGAGCGCGCAGTCGCCGCGGGCGCGAAAACTCTGAGGCCGGTTCAGGACCAGTTCTATGGAGACCGCTCCGGTTTCATCCAGGACCCATTCGGACATCTTTGGGGTATCGCAACTCACATCGAGGATGTGGCGCCGCAAGAGTTGGAAGAACGCGCAAAGAAGGCCATGCGCGCCGCGTAATCTCACGTCAAGAGAGCGGCGGGCCCTCCGCCGCTCTGCCAAATATCGCAAGCACCCTGCCTCGGTAAGGTGTCGCGTGTCTCTGAAATACGACTGTTGTCCGATTCAAAGCTCTTAACAAATAGAGATGCACTTATGGTATTTCTAAAGCGCACCCGATTTATGCCCGGCGCAGTGCGCGTGTTCGACGAAGACGTAAACGTGAGCCGTTTTGCCGCGTGACCCTGAGCTTGTCAAAGGGTTATCGGGGGATTCACAAAAGTGAAAAAGCCATAACGTCCTTTGCAGGAGAGCCAATCTCGTGAGTACCCGGAGTTTGCCTTCCAGTCAGCAGCGGGTGCCCTTTCCAGCTCCGGCTGAAGAACAGGGCACATTTTCCACAGGAAGATTCCGAAAAAACTGCGACCGATTATTTCGATCATCATCTAAGCGTCTAAATATTACCGGACCGGGCCGGCGGCATGGATGCCCTGAAAAGGGCCAGGCGGACAATTCGAAAAAAAACTCAGGAGACTCACATGAAAAGGCTCGAAGGAAAAGTAGCGGTAGTAACCGGCGGAAACAGCGGCATCGGGCTGGCGACGGCCAAGCGCCTGCAGGAAGAGGGCGCGAGAGTGGCCATCTCGGGCCGGAGCAGGAAAACACTGGATGAAGCGGTGAACACGATTGGAAATGGCGTGCTGGCGGTGCAGGCGGACGTGGCCAGGCTCACGGACATAGACAAGCTGTACGCGGAGGTTTCGCGGAAGCTGGGCAAAATTGATGTCTTGTTCGTGAATGCGGGAATTGTGAGGTTCGTGTCACTCGCCGAGACATCCGAAGCCGCCTATGACGACCAGTTTGACATCAACATCAAAGGGGCCTACTTCACCATCCAGAAAGCGCTGCCGTTCCTGAATGACGGCGCGTCGATCATCTTCAATACCAGCGTGGCGGGTATCAAAGGTACCGTAGGGGCCAGCGCGTATTCGGCAACCAAGGCAGCGTTGCGCTCTTTGGCGCGAACCGCAGCCGCGGAACTTGCGGAGCGCGGCATCCGTGTGAACACAGTCGCCCCGGGGCCGATCATTACGCCCATCTTTGACAGGGCCGGAGTACCGAAGGAGGTAGTGGACGAATTCGCGAAGGATATAGTTGCGAAGGTTCCGATGAGGCGGTTTGGACAGCCTGAAGAAGTAGCAGGCGTCGTGGCGTTCCTGGCCTCGCAAGATGCGTCCTACATCACGGGCGTGGAAATCAACGTGGACGGCGGATTGGGACAGATCTGAATCGCGCAGCCGGTTCGGCAGGGCAGATAGGGGACAGCGTAGGCTGCCCTGCTTCT
>DATMMY010000428.1:0-6284 GCA_035569515.1 Candidatus Solibacter sp.
GGATGGGCCACCGTTGGCGCTTTGGCTGCCGGATTGAGTAATTTCACCCTTAGCATTTCTACAGGCCTCTTGTCCGCACTGCTCTGCGGTCTTGAATTTCAACTTCCCCGGAGAGCACCAAGGCAATGGCTTCGCTGTAAGCCAGATGCTCCTGCTCCAGGATGCGAGCGGAGAGTGTGTGCTCATCATCCGTTTGGAGAACAGGAACCGTCTTCTGCAGAATGATAGGACCGTGGTCGAGGTGCTCGTCTACGAAATGAACTGTGCAGCCGGAGACCTTTACGCCGTATTCGATGGCTTGTTTCTGTGCATGAAGGCCAGGAAAGGCCGGTAGAAGCGAAGGATGTACATTCAAAATGCGATTGGGGAAAGCCTGCACAAATGCCGGCGACAGCAGCCGCATGTATCCGGCCAGGCAGATCAACTCGGCTCCAGCCTGTTGGAGGGCGGCAATGGCTTCGGCATCGTGCTCTTCACGCGTCCGATCCTTGGACGGGATCAGGATGGCGTTCAGCCCACGTTTTGTTGCAGCTTCCAGGCCAGGCGCATCGGCGCGGTTGGATATGACGATGGCTATTTCTGCCTTGAGCCGCCCGGCGTCAATTGAATCAGCGATCGCCAGGAAATTTGAGCCTCGGCCGGAAAGCAGGATCCCGATTTTTTTCTGCGACGCCACATTTATTTGTATCACGAAGAAAAGAAAAACCCTTTAAACCGCTGATTTTCGCGGACTAACGCTGATTTATTTTGAATAATCAGGCGTAGCTGACTTTGCGGTCTCCCCTTATGATTCGGCCTATCAGGTAGCTCTTTTCGCCGGACTTCTCGATAATGCTTTGCACCCTCTTGAATTTCTTGGCGGGCACTACCAGCACCATGCCAATTCCCATATTGAAGGTACGCATCAGGTCGTCCTGGGGCACGTTCCCAATGTTTTGCAGATGGGTGAATACCGGCAAGACCGGCCAGGTCCCCATCTCCACTACTGCGCTAGTGCCCTTGGGCAGCACACGGGGCAGATTGTCGGTGATGCCGCCGCCGGTAATGTGGGCCATGGCATGGACCAATTCAGCAGCGATCAGCCGCCGCAGCACCGGCCAATAGCTCTTGTGGGGGCGCATCAGTTCATTGCCCGCCTTGTTCTTGATTTCGTTCACGTAACTATCAGGAGAGTATTTTGCAGTCTCAAAGAATAGCTTACGGGCCAGGGAATACCCATTGGTGTGCAGTCCGGCGGAAGGCAGCCCTACCAGGACATCGCCAGCTTCAACCGCGGCGCCGGTAATGATTTTGCTCTTATCGACAATACCGACGATGAAGCCGGCCAGGTCATACTCGCCTTTGGGATAGAAGCCCGGCATCTCCGCGGTCTCGCCGCCAATCAGCGCACAGCCATTGTGCCGGCACGCATCGGCAATCCCCTCTACGACTCTTTCCGCTATCTCGGGATCCAACGTGCCGGTGGCCAGGTAGTCCATAAAGAAGAGCGGCGTTGCGCCCTGCACAGCAATGTCATTTACACAATGGTTTACCAGATCACCGCCCACCGTGTGGTGAAGGTTCATCATGAAGGCAACCTTTAGCTTGGTGCCTACGCCGTCTACGCTTGAAACCAGCACAGGATCGCGGAACTTCTTCTTGTCGATGGCAAACAAGCCGCCAAAGCCGCCGATATCGCCCACCACGCCCTTAGTAAAAGTCCGGTGAGCAAGGTACTTGATGCGTTGTTTGGCCCGGTCGGCACGGTCAATATCAACGCCGCTATCGGCATAGGTAATAGGAGTATTCTTCAAACTTGAGATCCGTTTCTAAATCTACCGGGCATCCATTGATGGGGTGAAGATGGGTATTTTAGCATTAATCAGAATTTAAAAGACCGAACAATTTGGCCGCGAATTTACGCGAATCAGGCCTTAATTCATGAGAGTTCTTCAGCACTCGGTTGTCTTGCAAGGAAATTTCGGTCCGAAGTTCGAAAAGTGAAACAAGCTCCCTAAATTCGCGTTTATTCGCGTTTATTCGTGGCCAAACTCAGCTCTTTGCCAACCGAATCCAGCACTCCATTAATGAATTGCACTGATTCCGGCGAGGAAAATTTGCGGGCAATCTCCAGCGCCTCATTGATGATGATGGGCTTGGGAGTCCCCTGGTATCCGAGAAATTCCGCAACGCTGGCCCGCAGCACATTGCGGTCCACAGCCGCCATTCTCTCCATCCGCCAATGTTGAGCGTGTTTTTGGATGAGGTCGTCAATCTCCTGGTGCCGCTCGGTGGCAACGCCAAATAGATCGTCGGCAAAACCACGGGTTTCCTCGTCCACACTCGAACGCTCTGCCCAGAAGGTATTACGCACCTGCTCAGGGGTTTGCTTCCCCATATCGGATTGAAAAAGCATCTGCAGGCAAAGTTCGCGGGATTTGCGGCGTGTTCCCATGCTCAGGACTTGCTCTTTTTCTTGGACACTAATGTTTTCTGACCTGAAACAGCGGTCTTCCGCTTGAGGCTTACCATCTCAACGGCCGAACTGGCTGCTTCAAAACCTTTGTTGCCGGCCTTCAGTCCGGCACGATCCAGAGCCTGCTCCAGGTTCTCACAGGTCAGCACGCCATAGGTGTGCGGTATTCCCGTCTCCTGAGCCGATTGTCCTATGCCCCGGGTGACTTCGGTCGAAATATGTTCGTAATGAGTGGTTTCGCCGCGTATCAGGCAGCCCAGGGTGATGATTGCATCATACTTCCCTGTTTCAGCCAGCGTGCGCGCCTGGGACGGGATCTCGAAGGCGCCCGGCACGCGCACCGTGGTTATGTCTTCCCTGCGGCAACCTGTGCGCCGTAGCGCGTCTATAGCCCCTTGCAGCAGACGCTCGGTAATAAACGAGTTCCAGCGGCTCACGACGATGCCAAACCGCATTCCGCAAGAATTCAGTTCACCCTCAATTGCATCTTCACTGAGCCGAAGGGTCTGCCAGAACGCCAGCTTCATCCCCTTGGCAGGTTCGGCAATAAGGGCACGAGAGTTCCAGTTGGTTTCCTGGATGTTGGAGACTAGTTTGACTTTGTGTTGCTTCAGAAGGCCGAGGATGGAATCCAGGTCAGTCACTTCGACCCATAGATCCGCGGGGAGAGTTTCTTTCAATACAAATTCAAGCTTACCGACCGGCGCGAGAAAATAACGTCCTTGCCCTTTGGCGGACTTCCATTCTGCGCCCGGTTCAAACCCTAAGGCGGCGAACAGAGAGCCCAAGGCTTCAAATTCGGCGTTGCTCTTGCCAAACCGTACTGTGGTAATACCTTTAATCACGGTGTCTGGCCCTCTGCCACGTCTTGCCATTCGTTTCCACAGTTTTCGCATTTCCAAGATTTTTTCGAAAAAGGAAACGGAAGGCTGAACACATATAAGAACGGAAGCGCAAATTCATTGACGGACTCGAACTTTATATCCAACGAACGACACTTGGGACACTGGGGTTGCCGATATTCTTTTCCACCTTCGTCAACGCTGAGGGTTGCGGGGATCGCTTCGCCCAATAATTCCAAGGCTGCCTCAGCGTCTTCCTGCTCAACCCGAAGCTTGATACCACCAACCGCATTGGACCAAAACCAATCCATGCGGACCATATTGTCGTCAGCCAGAAAGCACTCGATTCCCTCAGACTCGAGTTTGCCCTTGGCCAGCAAAGCTTCCGGAAGATCCCTATAAACCCACAATGTAATCAATTCCTGGGCCATATGTCGGATTATACGGAATGGCTTTATTTCTCCTTGGAAATTCGCAGAGCATTTCCACCAGAAAAGTTCATTCAGAAATTCTGAGTGCGCCACCGCGAGTAAATTTGTGTTGATTCGCGTTCATTCGCGGCTAGAATTTTCCGGGCACCGGATTATTCGGATCAGCGTAATCGTAGAAGCCCTTCCCGGTTTTGCGGCCATACCATCCAGCCATCACCAGCCGTTTTAACAGCGGAGGCGAGGCAAAGCGGTGCTCTTTGAACTCCTCAAACATTACGTGGGTGATGTAGTAAGTGGTATCCAGGCCTACGAAATCCAGCAGCGTAAAGGGGCCCATGGGGTAGCCGCAACCAAGATTCATGGCATTGTCAATGTCCGCGATTGAACCCACGCCCTCTTCATAGGCGCGGATGGCATCGAGCATGTAAGGCACCAGCAGGCGGTTCACGATAAATCCAGTCTTGTCGCTCGTTCGGACCGGCACCTTTCCCAGGCTCTGCCCAAACTTGTATCCGGCTTCAAAGACCTGGTCGCTGGTGGCAATGGTGCGTACTACCTCGACCAGCTTCATCAGGGGCACGGGATTGAAAAAGTGCAGGCCGATGAAGCGGTCCGCCCTGCCGGTAGCAGCAGCCACTTCAGTAATGGAAATGGAGGAGGTGTTGCTGGCGAAAATGGCGTCTCTCTTTACGATCTTGTCGAGCGCGGCAAATGTTTTTTTCTTCTCTTCTACGTTTTCGATAATGGCTTCGATGATGATGTCGCAATCGGCCACGCCCTCAGGGTTGGTGGTGCCTTTGAGCCGCGCGCGAACGGTCTCCACCGGCTCCTTCAGATTGCCTTTTTCGGCGAATTTGGCCAGCGATTTTTCGATGCCCGCAAACCCCTTGTCAATAAACTTCTGGTCCTGCTCCAGGACGGTAACGTCATAGCCAGCCGTAGCGCTGACCTGGGCAATGCCTGAACCCATAAGACCACAACCAAGCACACCAACTTTTTTGATGCTCATCAGTTCTCCTATTGCCAAAATTGCCGTAAATGCCAGAATTGCCATAAGTGCAAAAGCCGGAGATCTGCCTTCTAATTTTGGCACTTATGGCAATTTTGGCAATCAACTGAGGTTTTCCACGATCATCGCTATTCCCTGCCCACCACCGATGCAGGCGGTTGCCAGACCATACTTGCCCTTGCGCCGGCGGAGCTCGTGCAACAGTGTAATCACCAGTCGCGTGCCGGTTGCTCCCAATGGATGCCCAAGAGCAATGGCCCCGCCATTCACGTTGACTTTATTGCGATCGAGTCCAAGCTCCTTTTCCACGGCCAAGTATTGACCGGCAAAAGCTTCATTCACCTCAACGAGATCAATCTCTTCGAGCTTTAGTCCAGCCTTCTTTAGGGCCATGCGGGAAGCAGGCACCGGTCCGCTGCCCATGATTTTGGGATCAACACCGGCAATGCCCCAACTTACGATCCGGCCCATTGGTTTTAGCCCGCGCTTTTCCGCCTCTGCGAGCGGTGTGAGCACCACGGCCGCGCCGCCATCCACAATGCCGCTGGCGTTTCCGGCAGTCACAGTTCCATTCTTGCCGAAGGCGGGCTTGAGTTTGGCCAACCCCTCAATGGTGGTCTCGGGACGAAGATGATCGTCCTTTTCAAACAGTTCGCCGCTGGGCTCGCCTTTTCGGTTTCTCAGCGAAACGGGGGTGATCTCTTCGTGCAGCCGGCAGGCCTGCTGAGCCGAAGCAGCAAGCTGCTGGGAGCGCAGCGAAAACTCGTCCATCTTCTCGCGCGTGATGCCCTGCTGCTCTGCATACAGCTCTGCCGTGTTGGCCATATAGAGCCCGCAATAGGTATCGAGCAGGGCGACCATCAATGAGTCTTCCAGCTTGCCTTCACCCAGGCCCAATCCGGTCCGCGCCCCCCGAATCACATGGGGAGCCTGCGACATGGACTCCATGCCACCGGCAAGCACGTTGCGCGCTTCGCCAAGCTGGATCATCTGGGCCCCGTTCACAATGGCCTGCAAGCCGGAGCCGCATAACCGGTTCACGGTCAGCGCGGGTGTCTCAATTGGCAGACCGGCTTTCAGCGCGACATGGCGGGCGCCGTAAAGAGCGTCGCCAGAGGTTTGCTGAGCGTTGCCGAAGACGGCATGATCGAATTCCCCAGGTTCGACGCCGGAACGGCGAATCGCTTCCTGGCTGGCAATGGCAGCCAGTTCCATGGCGGTAAAGTCTTTCAGCTTGCCGCAATAGCGGCCCATAGGCGTACGTACGCCAGCAACGATTGCGATATCCGTTTGTGAGTTCATAGACAACCTGTATGAAAGTCTGAGAGCATTAGAGCAAACCTTCTAGTTTATCAGCGTGGTCGAGACACGGGCAAATGCCCGGATGCAGATGGGTGTGCGACATAAAAGTGAAAGGTTATGGGATTTCTTTTTTTGGCTCGCTAATCCTAACGTAGTGATACGCTAGGATTAGAGGTGCCTCATGGCCGAATCCCTAACCACTTTGGAGCAACAGCGAGATTTCATCTTGCAGCAAATTCTTCACC
>DATMMY010000429.1:0-11735 GCA_035569515.1 Candidatus Solibacter sp.
CCATCCGCATGGGATAATCGGCGCTCGGTCATTTCTCCAGTCTCCGTATCGACCATAGCAATTTGTTGAAAGCTCGGATGATAATCACACCCTATAATCTTCATAGACAGCTCCTTTCGTTTTCCGAGCTCTTTGGTCATTAAAGCAACCACAGTGTACGCGGGCCGAGGGAGCTGTCATAGTCATCCAATCAAGCGGCAGCGAAGAGCCTGTCCTAGAGGTGAGCCCGCAAGCCGAAGGATACTGCTCCGCTGCGCTTAGACATGCAGCGGGACGTTTCACCGCAGAGGGCGCAGAAAACGCAGAGGTATAGTTTATGTAGCCGCGCGGGAGATAGACTGGATGCAGAACGAAAAACTGTGTCATCCTGAGCGGCAGCGAAGGAACTGCTCCGCTGCACTTAAGGTACACGAGAAATCACTCTCCTATCGCTGACCACCATCTGGAAGACCAAAGACGAATCGTCAGTAAAAATCTAGAAGCAAGTAATGTAGTAATTTGGGAATACCGAAGCTCCAATCCGCGACAAGAGCTATCTCGTAAGTGCTTTTGCTGCTACATCACTTCTTCGCCAGAATATATCCACGACGGCTCTGATACTCTACGTCCGGATCATAGGGATCGCGTTCCTTGGCGTCTTCGATCTTGAACCCGGCATGAACAAGACATCGGGTCAATTCGTCGATGGTGAAAAACGTGGCATCAAGATCAATCTTATGTCCCCAAATTTCCTCTGTATGCAAGACCTCAGTGCCCAGATGAAAAGTGAGCAGCAAGTAGCCTTTGGGGCGCAGCACCCGGTACATCTCGGCCAGAGCATCCGGCGCCAGTTCGCGATCCAGATGGATGATGGAATAAAAAGCTGCGATGCCGCCGAGTTGGTTCGTGCCAATAGGAAAGGCCAGCATGTTTCCTTCTACAAACGTGATGCCGGGATTCAGTCTTTGGGCCTCTAATAACATGCCACGCGAGAGATCCAGTCCAAAGACGCTTACGCCGCGATCAGCCAGGTAGCGCGCAATCTGCCCCGGACCGCAGCCCAGGTCACAGGCAATTCCCCGATCACGCACGAGATCGCCGAACCGGTTGAGCCATTCGCGATCAAATGGCTTGTTCTCGAGTTCGGAGTAGATGTGCCGTGCGTATTCGCCAGCCACGGTGTCATAACTGGTGCGGACTCGCCTGCTGCTGTCCTCATCCAACTTGAACTCTGCTTTCATATTTTTTTTCCAGCACTCAGCAAAATAGGCCCCTGCGTTTTCAATAGCTTACACCCATCGGCAGCAAGCAAATAACGACCCCATAAAACTTTGCGCTGGCCGGGGAGTTTGCGCTATACTCAATAGCGAACAAAAAGCGAAAATAAGGACTCCCATTTATGTCTTCCCTTTTTCCGCAAATCGCATCCGGAGAGCGGCTTGTGGGTATCGCACGCCTTGCCGCACAGGGTGAGGCTGTTGACGAAGGCCACAACGTCGAATACATCACGCTCGAAAACCGCTCGGTGCTCACCCGCTGTAACTCCCCACGCATGCCCTTCGCCTGGATGATCAACCCCTACCGGGGCTGCGAGTTCGCCTGTAAGTACTGCTACGCGCGTTACACCCACGAGTTTATGGAGATGCGCGAGGGCGCGGATTTCGAGCAAAAGATTTTTGTGAAGCAACATGCTGCGTGGCTCCTGCGTCAGGAACTCAAGAAGGTCCGGCGGGGAGAGAGCATCGCCATCGGTACCGCCACTGATCCTTATCAACCAGCGGAGCGCCGTTTTGGGGTGACCCGGACCTTGCTGGAAGAGCTGGCGCTGCATAGCGGCCTGGAAATCGGGCTGGTGACGAAGTCCAACATGGTCCTGCGCGATCTCCAGGTCTTGAAGAAGGTCTCCGAGAATAACAAGCTATCCATTTGCGTAACTGTAACTACGGTCAAAACCGATCTGGCCCGCATCCTGGAGCCACGCGCTCCCCGGCCTGATCTCCGTCTTGAGGCGGTGCGGAAGCTGGCGGAATCTGGTCTTTGGGCGGGAGTGAACTGCGCCCCGGTGCTGCCGGGAATTACCGATTCGCCCGCTGATTTGGAAAATGTAGTGAAGGCCGCAGCCAGGGCCGGTGCCGCCTTTGTCTATGCCAGTCCCCTGTTCCTCAAGCCTTGCTCAGAAAAGATCTTCATGCCGTTCCTGGAGGAAAAATTTCCTCACCTTGTACCTTTATACCGCGAGCGCTACGGGGCCAAGGCATTCCTGCCGGCCGAGTACGGAAAGCGAATCTCAACCCTGATCAGAAAATATTGCGAAAAATACGGAATGGGCGCCGGCGAGCGGCGCAGGATGGCCAGGGCAGAAACGAATGTCGTGCATCCATCTGAGCAATTGAGGCTTTTCACCGCATAGCAGCCCCTCCTTCGCAAAAAAACGCGAAGGATAGGGCGCCGGCTCGGTAGGGGCCTGGCGATCCTCCCAAAGTGGCCGGCTGCAATTCTCTTAAACAGCGATAGAGCAATTTACCCCCAAATGTTGCACAACCTCTCAACTGCTGCTAATAAAGAACGATGCTTGGCCTTAAAGAACGATGCTTAGCCTCTTTCGCAGACTGTGGTGCGAAAAAAGTGGCCTTTCGCCAACGAAGACCTGGGCAGCTTGTTGGCGAAAAACCAACAACGACAGCTTTTTGCCTAACACTTCAAAGCGTTAGGAATTCCCAAAGTGTTAGGGAAATAATCAATGTTCATGCGGGTCCTAACACTCTAACGCTCTAACACTTTGGTTTTGACAGTCGCCTCCGCCGCAATCGTTACTGCTTTCCAGCAGTATCGAGCAGATGACAGCGCGAGAGGCTTTCAAGCCAGGTTAGGTGTGGTCAATGAAACAGACGTTTCAAAGTTGGTGCGCTGCTTGTTGATTTCGCAATGGCTACACTAATTCCTGAACTGCTCTAGCAATTCGGGAGACTAGCTTGATCGCGTCGCGACTTGCCGCGCTGTGCAGGTACATGCCGAGGACGACCGCGATCATGCACAGAACGTTATTGAGCACCACATTCAGCGCAAGGGTCCCGAATCGGCCGTCGCGGAGATAGCCCATGCTCTCGTAAGCAAACGCCGAAAAAGTGGTGAAAGCTCCGCAAAATCCCGTCGCGGCAAACAGCCGAAAGTGGTCGTTGGCGGGACCCGTTTTCCAGGTCAGGACAAACCCGACTATGAGGCTGCCCGTTATATTCACGACGAGGGTTCCATACGGGAAGCCGCGATGGTGGGAAAACTCGGATGAAAAATGAGTCACCAGGAAGCGAAGAATCGCACCGAGCACCGCGCCTACGGAGAGATAGAAGATATTGGTTGCCACAGGGGAAACTCCTTCTTTGAGATTCGTAGGAGTCATCAGCCCTGTGGGCGGTTAATGGCGAACTCCATCGCCAGGAAAGAGTTTAACAAAAAAATCAGGAGAGTCTGTTCGTCCGAGGAATACCGGAGATATTGCGCGGCCGTTCAAGAGCTATCTCTGCGCACACTGATTCATTAGAACCAGGATTCATTCGAACCAGCCACTACGATACGCAACCCACCAGCTCGCCATCAGCAGAGGTATAGAGGCGACCAGACCCCACATGAACGGTAAGGTGAGATCGGCAATAAGACTCAATGTAATGAAGATGAGCCAAAAGGCTTTTCGTTGCATGTCGGGCCTACTGGCCCAGTCTACATGGAGCAGTTGCCGTGCGCGGCAAGCTTCGATCCAGAAACAAAAATCCCCTTGCGCCGAGCAAGGGGAAGCATTGCGGACGGACTCCGAGTTGCGTCGTTTATGCCATGCCGCGCATGACGTTGGCAGCCAGGAAGCCTTTGGGACCTTTTAAAAGTTCGAACTCTACGGTCTCGCCTTCATTCAACGTCCGGTATCCATTTTCCTGGATGGCGGAAAAATGGACGAAGACATCTTCACCAGTGGAACGCTGGATAAAGCCGTATCCTTTGGCTCCGTTAAACCACTTCACTGTGCCCTTCTCTCTCACAAACAATACTCCTTTCGCCTCTATTCAAGTAAATTCTCTCCTGCATGAATCAGGTAGAGAGAAGAGGTTGCTGCATTGCCGGAGCAGCTTTTCCCGCAACAAAAAAGGTCGTGAAGGCTGCGGACATCAATCCGCAC
This sequence comes from Candidatus Solibacter sp., assembly GCA_035569515.1. Taxonomy (GTDB): domain Bacteria; phylum Acidobacteriota; class Terriglobia; order Terriglobales; family Acidobacteriaceae; genus Angelobacter. The sequence continues at coordinate 4,145 of DATMMY010000429.1, forward strand.
TCCACCAACCTGTCCGTTCCGCGAAGTTTGACTGCACTGTACAAACACATCAACCCAAGTTTCCCGGATTGCTCCACGATTTCCCCGAGTGTCCGGGAAGCTAGGCATAATAAGGGGGAACTCTGGAATTTGTAAAGGAGTTTGTTCCTCCGGACAGGTAAAATAAAGTCTTTTGTGGTTGTTAATTTAGGAATTTTCGTGTAGCTTATCGGGACTCCCTAGAATCCCCCCCGCAGTGCTTTTTTTGGTAGGATTTGCCAATCACTCTCATGGATTCAGATTCAATCCTGTCCGCCACGAGTACCGCTCCGGCGCCGATTCAGGAGTGTCCGCCGAAGACTGTCTCCGCGAGCCGCTGGCCACAGCCGTGGCAGCAGATGATGTTGCAGCGCGCCCTTCCGACGGCGCACTACCTCTTCAAGACCGAGTCGCATACGTTTGCGTTTTCGGTAGCCGCCAATGCAATTTTGTCGTTCTTCCCTTTCGTGTTCCTCTTGATGTGGCTCATCCGCAACGTGTTTCACTCCCAGGCCATGCTCCTGGTTGTAGATCAATTGGTACGCGACCACCTGCCCGTGGCCCAGGGGTTTGTGGTCCGCAATCTCGGTGCGATTTTGGACAAGGCGGGCAACAGAATTCAGATCGCCTCAATCGTAATGCTATTGATCAGTTCCAGTGGAGTGTTTCTTCCGTTGGAAGTGGCATTCAATCGGATTTGGGGGTTTCCAAAGAACCGTTCCTATTTTGGGAACCAGCTCATCTCTCTGGCGCTGGCATTTGCCTGCGGCACCCTGGCCCTGTTGTCCATTGCGCTGGCCGCTGGAAATGAGTCTGCCCTGGCTTTCATTATGCAAGGCCATGCGGACTTCATTGTTAAGGTACTGGCCTTCATTGCGCTTAAGGCCTTTGCCACCATGGCCGGCATTGCGATCTTCTTTTTGATCTACTGGATCCTGCCGAACGGCAAAGTAACGGCCAGAAGCGTTCTTCCGGCGGCTATCGCTATGGGCCTGCTATGGGAGATTGCCAAATATGTTTACATGGTGGTATTACCATGGCTGAATTTTCGAGACGTATATGGTCCATTCTACGTCTCGGTCACGTTAATGTTCTGGGCTTTTATTTCAGGTCTCATGGTACTGGCAGGCGCGCATCTGGCAGCCGGTCCCGGCGTGGAGATGGTCAAGCCGCAGGCAGGCCTCGGCGCGCCAGTCTAAGTTTGGCGTGGATCAAGAACTGGATCGAGAGACTTTTTATAGTTCCGGGTTGTAAGCGAAGGCAAAGAACCAGAAATAGCGTTTTTGCAAGACGGGTTACCACCGGCAGTCCCCAAGTAGTTCAAAATACGCCCTCCCTTTTTTCGGCTGGTCTGGCCACCGTTAGCGGGCCCTAGGTGTCCTACGGTTAGAAGTAAGTATTACTGGCAAGATCGTTGTCTCGCGTTGCGAAGGAGGAAAACAAAATGAAAAAACAAATCATCCGACTGGTAGTTTCCCTGTTGTTGTTGGTTGGAGCCTGCTCGACTTCGGCGCTAGCGGGAGGACCTATCGGTCCCCCAATGTGTCCGCCAGGCGTAGTCTGTCAGTAATATGCGCTGACTCAAGTAGTTTGAGATTTGTCGAGTGGCTGGGTTAAGCTTGGCCTCTCTCTTCATGCCATTATACGAACTGGTTCTGGCCATCCTCGGGATAGTCCTGCAGGCGAGCCTCGCCTTGCTGCTTATTAAGAGGAAACTTTGGGGATTGTTTCGCTTTTTTTTCGTCTATACCTGTTTTTCTCTAGCCAGCACAATCAGCAGTATTCTCCTGGTCTCGCACCCTAAATCCTTCTATTACGCTTATTGGATCCTGGAGGCTGTGTATGCCGCCTTGGCTTTTCTTTGCCTTCATGAAGTGTTCTTTAACGTTTTCAGGAATTTTTACGGCATTTTGTGGTTTCGGCTCTTGTTTCCAAGCATAGGAGTTGCCATGGCGACCGTGGCCGGTTTACGGACGTTTCTGGCCCCGCCAGCCGACATCTTGTGGTTTACCCGCACCATCATCGGCCTTGAAATAGCCGTTGGTTTTCTGCAAATTGGCCTGTTTGCCATGTTCATATTGCTGGTCAGACTCTTCCGCATGCGGTCTCGCCAATACGCCTTCGGAATCGCCCTTGGATTTGGGATTATCGCGGCGGGGAACCTGCCCTCTTTCTTACTACGTTCCGAATTCGGAACAAAATTCGACCATGTTGTTCACGAGACCCTACCTGTCGTTTACATTATTGCTGTCGTGGTTTGGCTGCTCACGTTCATCAAACCTCAGCCGCCGCATCCATGGCATGACGGGGGGTCGGCATTGAACCCCGAAGAGCTCATCACGGAACTGAGGCAGTACACCAGAGTAGTGAAAGGAGTTTTGAGACGATGACATTTACTCTCATAACCATTTTCCTCGTGGGCGTAATCCTCTTGATGGCCGTCTACACGTTCCTGCAGTTTCTGGGCAAATTTCCCGCGCGCACCATTGATGACGTAAAGCCCTATTTGCGTCCTATCGAATTGGAGGAACTGGAAGCGCTTCTTAATCCTGCGAATGAGACCAACTTCCAGCTCAGACTTTCCCCTGCGGAGTTCCGGCAACTGCAGCGGAAGCGCATCCATTTAATGCGCGAGTATCTGCTGCGCATGTCTCATAATGCCCTGGTCCTGATCGAATGGGGCAATATGGAATGGATGGGACCGGGACAGCGGGCGGATTTGGACAAAGACAGACGTATGCTGGCCCAGGAATTAGTCCAGGCTGCAACGGAATTCCGGTTGTATTCCCTCTTGGCGCTTCTGAAGCTGAAGCTCTGGATCTTGTTGCGCCTGGATGCGTGGCCCATCCTCCCTTCCCCTAGGGTCTCCGGCCTGCGAAAGCTGGCCGGCATTGATGCAGTGAGGGCCTACCTCCGGCTAAAGGATGCGGTCAGCTACCTGAGCGAGCTCCACGGGACCCAGTATCAGGAAGAATTAGTGGCGCGACTGTAATTCCTGGCAAGGTTCCTGTTTTTCGGCAGGCTGCCCTTTTCCTGAATCGTTATAATCAAGTCCAACTTGTCCGTGCGATCCAAAATTGCGCGCAAATTGGCCTCCAGTGGATTGTTGCCACGCAGCCGCGTGGCGTGGTTCGCCGTGTATCTGGGCGCGATTGATCTGCTCCTGCTGGTCTTGAAAGCCGTCCTGAACGTCTTTGGAGCAATCTCAGCAGCTTCCTCGCTGGATGGATGGGCCAAGCTTCTGGGGCTGGTGCTCTGCCTTCTGCTGGCCTTCCTGGGACTCCGTTGGTTTCGCAACCATGTAATGTGGAGACTGCGCAACCGGCTGATCGTAACCTATTTATTCATTGGAGGCGTACCTCTCTTCCTGGTAATCCTGCTGGGGCTGATGTCCGGGTACTTCTTCACCGGGCAATTCGCCACATTTCTGGCCGTCTCCGAGATGCAAGCCCAATTGCGAAGGCTGCAATCCGCCAATTTCGCCACTGTGAAAGAGATGTCCCAGGGCAAGATGGGCGCAACCCTGCCCATTCCCGAGCAGGTCGTTCCCGAGCAGACCATTCCTCAGCAGATCAAGCCGGAGGACAAGATCTTTCCCGGACGAGTGGTCTTTATCAGACCGGAATCCTCAAGCCCCAAATGGCTGAAGGACGGCTTCAGCAGCCTGGTGATAGACAAGGGAAAGATTTATCTGCGCGCCGCAAACATGACCGATACCGGACGCAAAAGGCTCGCGGTGATCTCCAGTGTTGCTCTGGATAAGCAGTTATTGGCCAGGATTGCCGACGATCTGGGGCCTGTCACGATCAGCCCGGTGGGAAAGAACGCGACTGTCACGATCAGCCCGATGGGAAGGAACGGACGTGGTAACGATGAGCCCAACTCTCATTTGTTAGTCAAAGGGAACTCCAGCCAGGAGAGCATCTCAGCGGGAACGCTGCCATCGCCCAAGTTCAGATGGGACGGGAGCTTTGACTCCTATGCACAAATTCGAACAACCGACTGGGAGACCGGCGAGACCGCCGAAAACCTGGAGGTCGTCACAACCGCCAGGATCTCCACTCTCTACTCCCGGCTTTCCGTGGCCGTTGGCAGGTGGGCGGACGTTATCAGCGTGCTTCTGGCAGCGTTTGGAATCCTATTCGCTCTTATCGTGCTGGTTGCGCTGCTCATCGGGCTGCGGCTGACCCGCACCATAACGCTCTCCGTCGCCAATCTGTATGAGGCCACACAACACATCAATCGCGGAGATTTCAGCCACCGGATCAAAGTCAAAGAACAGGACCAGCTAGCAACGCTGCAGGTCGCGTTCAACTCCATGACTGAATCCGTGGAGCGGCTGATTGTGGAGCAAAAAGAGAAAGAGCGCCTTCAGAGTGAGTTGGCCATTGCGCAGGAGGTCCAGGCCCTGCTCTTCCCTACCGCCCTGTCGAGTACTGCCACGCTGGAGTTACATGGGGTGTGCCGTCCGGCGCGCATTGTGAGCGGCGATTATTATGATTTTCTCTCCTACGGCTCGGAACAGATCGGAGTTGCCCTGGGCGATATCAGCGGCAAAGGCATCTCCGCGGCGCTGCTGATGGCCACGATTCATTCGGCGGTGCGGGCCTATGAGCAGGAACAGCTTGTGTCCCTGGAAGGTGCCACGAGTGCCGCAGGTGTCACATCCGGCCATCGGCTGGAATCGGGTTCCGCGAGATTGGCGGTCCGGCCCATGCCTCCCCAATCTCCTGCGCAGGTTTTGTGGCTCTTGAATCGCCAGCTCTACAAGAGCACGCCTGCGGAGAAATACGCCACGTTGTTCCTAAGTTTCTATGATGGCCACCGCCGGCAGATGACCTACTCTAACGCCGGCCATCTCCCGCCCCTGATTCTGGGAGAGGATGGCTCGATTCATCGCCTGGCTGAAGGTGGAACGGTGATTGGGCTGTTCGACGGTGCTGAATACCGGGAAGCCACCGTTGATCTCCGTCCAGGCGACATATTCGTTGCCTACAGCGACGGCATAACCGAGCCGGAAAACGAGTTTGGCGAATTCGGCGAAGACCATCTGATTGAAACGATTGAGAGCTACCGTCACTTGTCCCTGGAACGAATCAGCGAATATGTGATCGCCGCCGTTCAGGACTGGATTGGATCCAGAGAGCAGCCAGACGATATCACGCTGGTTCTGGCCCGGCCACGGGGATAGCCTGGCGTAGAAGTAGCACTTCTACCGTTGGGTATTTTAGTACCTTTGACTCACACTTAACTCCCGATAAAATAAGAATAAATTAATGTAGTAAATCGAGTTAAGGTGAAGGGCTGATGCGATGATCAATAGGATTAGAAAAATCACAGAAGAGCTAGAGGCAATGCACGCTGAGATTTCCAGCCAGATCAGCCACGATTCCATTGGCCAAAGACAAGCTCTCTTTGACGAAGCTAATGCAATGGAGCTGCTGACTGATTTCAAATGCGCAATCGACCAGTTGCGCTCTGTCCTCTGGCTCTACATTGAAGAGTTCTGCGACCGGCCCAATGAAGATCCAGCCCTGAAAACCACTCATTTATTGCATGCTACGGAGATGCTTCGCGCACTCACCCAGCACCAGCAATCGGCATCCAGGCCGGTCTCTTTTTTTCAGGAAGACTCTTTCTTTGAGCGATTACATACTGTGATGGACGCCTACGCAGTTGACTATCATTGCTTAGACCGAACCAGCGGAGAAGACCTGCCCAAAATAAGCGAGGCCCCTTAAGAAGCTACCCACCGGCAGCTACTTGGTCTCCTTGGCGTCTTTGGTCAGACGGTGGTCCAGATCGGCGATGCGCCAGCCGGTCTCAAACACCAGGCGGGTGATGCTGGCCAGTTTGTTGAAATCAATCTTGTCCACCGTATCCGTCGGCTTGTGATAGTCCACGTGAACGCCATCGAAGTAAAATATGATCGGAATGCCGTGCTTGGCGTAATTCCAATGATCGGAGCGGTAGTAGATACGCTCCGCGTTGTTGGGATCGTTATAGTAATAGCTGAGATTTAGCTTCTGAAAGTCGGCATTCGTGGCTTCGCTGAGCTTATGCAACTCCTGGCTGATGCGATCAGAACCAACCAGATAGACGGAGTTGGAATCAGTGAGATGCTCATCCGCCTTTTCGTTGTCGCCTTTGGGCTTGGACCGGCCAATCATATCGATATTCAGGTCAACCACCATCTTGTCTAACGGGACCGCTGGAGCGACGTCTGTGTTGTATTCCGAGCCAAGCAGTCCCAGCTCTTCTCCCGCATGAAACATAACCAGCACAGATCTCTTGGGCCGGTTCAACGACATGGCATGAGCGATGGCCAGCACAGCGGATGTTCCCGAACCATCATCATCAGCACCCGGGAAAATCTGGCCTTTAGAATTGGTCTTTAAATGATCGTAATGGGCGCTGAAAACGACGTATTCTTTTTTAAGATCAGGATCAGTACCATCAAGAATACCGGCAACATTTTGCGTGGCGGTCTTGGTCTTTTGCATCGAAAGCACGATGTGGGCTGATGCGTCCAGGGCTTTCGGCATTAACGGCCGATGCGATTTCTCGGACTCGTACAGCGCCTTCAGGTTAACGGCCATCGGCGCCAAAATCTTTTCGGCAAGGTCGGGGCCCAGCGTCAGTACGGGAATCCCCGCTTCAGTAGTCTTGGCCAGGACAACTGATTCCCACTCCCCGGCATGTTCCCTGAAGTTCTTGCCCTTCAGAAAATTGACGTACCCCTGACGCGGTATTGCCAGGACGGCAATGGCGCCGTGGGCGCGGGCCGCTTCCTCTCCGCGCTCCTGGTCGGCCACTTTGGAATCGTCCACACCCTCGGGGGCCCCACGGACGATCAAGACGATTTTCCCTTTTACGTCCAGCCCGGCGTAGTCGTCGTGCTTCTGCGAAGGAGAGGAGATTCCGTAACCCGCAAAAATCACCTGTCCCTGCACATCTGCATTTTCCCCTTCCCCAAAAGTGAAGAAATCGTCGTATTTATAGCTGGAGGCATGGCCGTTGATGGTGCAGGTCAACGAAGATTTGGCAATATCAGGCTTGCTGGAAGCCACGTCAAAAAACTGAAGAAAATCTCCGTTGGTTCCTGCCCCATGAAAGCCATATGCCTTCAAGTGCGCCGCCAGATACCGGGCCGATATGGCAAAGTTAGGCGCCAGCGTGTAGCGTCCGCCCAGTTCGTTCGATGCCAGAAAGTCGAGGTGCATGCGCAGCTCCGCCGGGGTGATCGACTCCACGGTGGCCGGAACCGGAGGCAGGATGCTGGGTGCAGAGCCGCCATAAGCAACAGGCGAAAAAAGAGAAACAAGGACAAAGACGAAAAGAGAATGCAGGAAATGCTGGCGTTGGATCATTCATTCCATAGTAGCAGCGCAGAAGCTTGGCGCACAACGAGCACAGACGTTCGGTATTGGGTAAAATAAATGGGATTGAGCCCCTGCATCATGGATGTGCCGTGAAATTCAAATGACCACTACCTGAACCCGACGAACTAGGCCCTTTTCACTGCCTTGGTGTCACATCGTGTCCTTAGGTGTTTATAGCTTTCCAAAAAGCA
>DATMMY010000430.1:0-4898 GCA_035569515.1 Candidatus Solibacter sp.
GAGTCCCGCCGCCAGGCCCGCCAAGAATTGCCGTCGTGTCAGTTTTTCTCCGTCCAACCGCAATCTTTGATGTCCTCCTGCTACGTGGCCTTACCTCACGAGGGCTATAAACTAAATTTGCGGCCGAACGCGTCGAGCGTACTCCTTGCCCCAGGTGTGGACGAAGGGCGGAACTTCTATCGTTATTTGGATACGATGTTTAGAAGCGGAAATGAGTTGGGCACGTATTGAGCACGCAGGAAAAAAGTATTACCAAACCGTTGAAAGCAAATTGGCAAGTTTTGGTGCCGAGAGGGGGACTCGAACCCCCACGCCCTTTTCAAGGCTGCGGATTTTAAGTCCGCTGCGTCTGCCAGTTCCGCCATCCCGGCCTTTTTATTTCATTTTATGCTACGACTGCGAAGATCGTGAAAAATGACGAGTCCAACAAGTATCTCACCCGTAAATTTCCCCCGGGAGACATGCGAAAAACGCTCGCAAGATCGAAAAACTTGCTCGTTCTTGTCAAAGAGAGTGATACGTACCACCAAGAGAGCTGTCCGGTTATTAGGAAATCTTTATTAAAAGCGAGACTGGCGCTAACGAAACTGGTAGCGATGCATCTAAATTCTCCATAAGAACCACTGTGCAACATGCATTTGTGAAGTCGGAGAGAAATTGTTTTTAACAGTCCTTTAATGTGAAAATATTTTCGCCCGGATGGTTGAAAATACAGGAAAATCCCTTATAATGTACGGTCTTTCAGGCACATTTTGGGTTTCTTCCAGGAGCAAATCCCCTAGGGATCTTTCGTGAATCCAGCAGCCTCCGGACGGAATCAAAGTACTTAATACCAATAAGTTGTCAGCACTCTTCCATCAAAATAAAAGGCAGGACGATCCTACTATGGCAAAAAGACGCGGAAATCCTAACTGGGGCAAGCCGGAGCCAATTGGCCCGGTAGTACCCATCGTCACGTCGTTCGAACAGGCGGTGAAAGAATTCAAGTTGACGCCTGACCAGTACATTCGCTCAACGCGCTTGCGCGAGTGGGCACGGCGCAACAAGAACTCGAAGTACATTCCTGAGCCCCTCCTGGAAGCCTGGGGTTTTGAGATCGAATCCACGCTGTAATCAGCAAAGAGTGAAAGGGCCGCCCGGTAACCGGCGGCCTTTTCTTTTGGCGCCAACCGCGAGCCAGGCCCCAGAAGCGCACCGAGGTCAGCAGCTCACAGCGAGCAAGCGCGGCAAGTCACGCATGGACCGGAATGGAGTGGCGCCCGCTTCGGCTAGCGGTACAACCTCCTGCTCAATTGCTGCAAAGCCCAGGACGCGCATTCCAGCGGCCACGCCGGCCCGTACGCCCAGCACGCTATCTTCGACCACAGTGCAATTGTGGGGCGGCACGCCCATAGCGGACGCGGCATGAAGAAAAAGCCCGGGATCCGGCTTCCATATCCCAACTTCATAGGCGCTGAAGATCCGGCCTGTGAATCGGGGCAGCAGACCGGTCAACTCCAGGGTGAGTTGAATCTTCTCCGGCGGGCCGCTGGAGGCCACACACATGGGCACGGGAATCTGGTCCAGAGCATCTTCAATGTCTGGCACCGCCCGTAGTTCCCGGCGGAAGGCGGCGGCGCTGCGGGCGCGAAAGTCCGCTACAAAGCCTGGAGGTACCGGACGCCCAAGGCGTCGCTCAATTTCAGTGACCACATCGGCCATCTTGCCACCACGAAATTGAGTCAGGGACTCCTCCAGCGAGATCTCCAGACCCAGTTCGGTGATGACTTGTACGAGTACGCTATTGCCCAAAATCTCGCTGTCCACGAGCACGCCATCGCAATCAAAGATAACAAGCCCAACATCAGCCGCCTGATCCGCAGAAGTCACCATAGGGTCAATGATACAAGCCTGATATAAAGTCTCCGCACAAACGGCCCGGCTGTACAATACCGGCTTCGATAATCCTAAAGATTGCCGCTACACCCGCTACGCCGCTACATTTCTTCCTCGTTTTTCCGGGAAGTTATTTGTATACAGTTACTTACGCTGGTAAATCAGTTTCAGAAAAAGCCAGCGATTTTGCCGCTACGACCCGCTACAAGCCGCTACATTTTAATTTCTGCATTCCAAGCCCAGCACATTTTGAACGGTTTGTTGAAAACATTGGGCTTATCGTTGTTTCTGACGCCTTGAGGCCGATTTCTGACGCCCTGAGCATTGTTCCTGACGCCCTGCGAGATATTTCTGACGCCTTGAGCGTTGTTCCTGACGCCCTGACTCTTGCTGATGACGACCTGAGAAGCATTCAGCCGGTTTACCTGGGGGGCGACCCGAAATCCGTTTTTGTCGACCTGCCTTTCCAGCAAAATCCGTTTTTAGTCATGAATTCACGCGAAGTAAACGCGAATCAGGACACCCTGGGCCACCCCCCTGCTTTTGCACTGGGTCACTTGGGAGAACACTTATTCTTTTGTCAAAGAGCGTACGCTGGCGTCCTACACATGGCGACGCAGAGGTAGCGTAGCCGACCTTCGCCGGGGCTGCAACATTTGGGGGTAGATTCCGGTCAGGATACTTGAGCGAAGATGGGTTGCGAACCGGGTGATCGTGGATAGGGCAGGGCTTAAAGAGTTTGCGGAAAAAGTCCCTTGCAACGGAAGAACGGTACCTCAGCGGCTAAAGCCGGAAAACAGCTTGCGAAAAAGTATTTTTCGTGCTCGCCTCGGACCTGCAAGGGCTGAAGCCTAATGTCACTTACTTTGCGCATTTTGTGTGTTTTGGATTTGACTCGGTTGAAGCTCAATACTATATTCCCGAGTTAAGAGATTGGTCCGAAGAAAATCATATGTCGTCCCTACGGGACTTGTCATTATCTCTCACGCTTCCCAGCACTTACGTGCTGGGCTCAATAATTTCGCCCCCCTGGGGCTTGGATTTATCGTTCTGCACGCAACCTCGAGTTCCTTAAGTGAATGGTAGGACCTAAGGAGTAGCGGTTTTTGACCCTGGAAACAGGGTGTAGAAATTCTCCGTTGTCCTCTGGCCGATCTCTTCCCTGCTCAGGCCGTGCAATTGGCCCAGTATTTCGGCGGTATTCACCACAAAGGCGGGCTCGTTTCGCTTGCCTCTGTTAGGCACGGGAGCTAGGAACGGAGAGTCCGTTTCTATCAGCATCCGGTCAAGCGGAACCTGCCGGGCCGACTCACGGATGCCTTCCGCTTTGGGAAAGCTGGCGTTGCCGGCAAAGGAGATATAGAAGCCCATGTCCAAAGCAGCTTTGGCATGTTTCCAGTCTCCGGTGAAGCAGTGCAGAATTCCGCCGATTCCAGCAGACGCCCAGTGCCAGCGCAGCATGTCGAGGGTGTCGTCCCAGGCATTTTCGCTGTTATTGGTGGGCCGGCAATGGATCACAATGGGCAGCCTGGCGGCGCGCGCCAATTCCATCTGGCGGAGAAAGACCTCTTTCTGAATCTCACGCGGAGAGTGATCGTAGAAGTAATCAAGGCCGATCTCTCCCCAGGCCATGATCTTTGGATGCTTGGCCAGTTGCTCCATCTCCGCGAAGTCGGAGTCAGTCGCCAGCTGGGCCTCATGCGGATGAACGCCCATGGTGGCGTAAATCCAATCATGTTGCTCGGCGATCTTGATGGCGCAATCGAGCGAACCCGGACCGGTACCGCTGCCTATGGCGAGGATCCGCTCCAGGCCTGCCTGCCGCGCCCGCTCGAGTACCAGGGGCCGATCGGTATCAAATTTCGGGCCTTCAAGATGCGCGTGCGAATCTATGTACAAAGCCGGTCTTTACTCCTTGGTCCTTGCAGCTGCAGCTACTTTAGTTTGGCTCCGATGGGCACATCTTCCAGGAACCCGGCCAGAACGGGTTTGCCATCTTCGCCAACGGAGGCGGCCACAATCATGCCGTTGGATTCGAGGCCCCGCAGCTTGCGAGGCTGAAGGTTAGCGACGATGACTACCTTGCGGCCAATCAACGATTCCGGCTGATAGGCAAGCGCGATACCGGCGACGAGCTGGCGAACTTCTGTGCCTATATCGACTTCCAGGCGCAGCAGCTTGTCGGCGCCTTTTACTTTTTCCGCGACCTTGACCACACCAACGCGCAACTCTACTTTCAGAAAGTCATCAATCGTGATCTTTCCGTCCTTGGCGGCCGGAGCAACCGCGGAAGGAGCGGCCGCCGCTTCGGTGGGGCCGTGAGCAGCCTGGTTTGCTGGTGGTGTTGCTAGTGGCGTTGCGGCATGTTCCGCCGGTTGTCCGGAACCGGCTCCTTCCCCAGCCGGAGATGTAGTTGAAGCCAATTGTGTGGAGGCCGCCGCCGCAGCGGTACGGTCTTGTTCCATTTTCTGCATCCTTTCAATAGCAGTTTTCTCAGCACGAGGAAATACGGGTTCGACTTTGCCGAGCTTTCCACCCAGCGGCAGTTGAGCCCATTTCAACCCGCTGAGGTCGAAGCGCGAAATGTCACCCAGACCAAGCTGGTTCCAAATCTTCGCAGTGGATTCCGGAATTACCGGGTGCGCCAGCGCGGTCACGATACGCAGGGCCTCCGCGGCGGTATAGAGGATGGTGGCCAGACGAGCGCGGTTCTCCTCGCCTTCTTTTTCGGCCACAATCCAGGGCTCCTGCTCAACCAGGTATTTATTCACCGCCCCGATCAACGACCAGGCGCTCTCCAGAGCGCGGGAGAATTGATAATCGTTAAACAACTGCTCGAACTCCGTGATCACCGCCTGGGCATGTTCCTTGATGGCGTCATCCGCATCTTTGCGGGCCACAGTTGACGAAGGATAAGGAACAGAGCCTTTAAAGTAACGGTTAATCATGGTCAGCGTGCGGCTGGAAAGATTGCCCAGATCGTTGGCCAGATCGGAGTTATAGCGCTGCACCACGGCGTCAAA
>DATMMY010000431.1:0-8332 GCA_035569515.1 Candidatus Solibacter sp.
CTCCCACCAGCTTGTTGTCGATGTACACCGGGCTCCCGCTCATACCCGCAACCACGCCGGTAAATTCCGGCTTTTCGCCGTGCAACCGGACCAGGATCAGGTCGCTCTTGGGTCCGTTCATGTTTCTGAGTACGCCCAGGACTTCGACATCCATAGGCTCGGGGTTGACGCCCTGAAAGACGGTGTAAGCAACGCCCTTCATCCCCGGACGCAATTCATCCACGGTCATAATGGGCGCGGGAGCGAGCTGCTTCTCCCCCGCGGTTTTTTTGCTGATGGGCGTTTGAGCAGGCCCCAAACTAAGGAAAATAAGGACGGAACTTAAGACGAAGAGAATTTTTTTCATACTCCAAAACACCACGTGCGAACACCCTTGGAAATTTAAAAAACGTCTGAAAAATGTGTGTTCGTACATCTATAATAATTGAGAAGTCCTCAAAAGGGCAGCACAGAAATGTGCTTAATTTCGGCCTATGAAAAAGTCTAGTTCTTTCGCCTTAGTCAGTTCGAGAAGGATGCTTTTTTTTCTCGCGGTCATGGGATTGGCGTTCTCGCCATCGACAGGGTTGGGCCAGACCCAACAGTCGACTAATCCCCAGCAGAATCAGCAAACCAAGCCGAATTCCACGCCGGAAGCCGGCGGTCCCCAGGGCGACATAGGCCCGATCGCGGTCCCCAAGAAAAAAGAGGAAGAACCCAAGAAGGAGCCGCGCCCCCAGGGACCCAAGAAGATCGAGGGAATGCCGGAAACAAACATCACCGTGAATGTGCCTTTGGTAACGCTCGATGTAGGGGTTTTAAGCAAAGACGGCATGTTTATCCCCGGACTGAAAAAGGAGAACTTCCGGGTACTGGAAGATGGCGTGCCCCAGACGATCGCCGACTTCAGCCAGATCCAGGCCCCGATCACCGCTGTGCTCCTGGTGGAATTTGCCAGCAATTTTTACCAATTCCAGATTGATTCGCTGCGCGCTTCGTACACGTTTACCAGCACCCTGACCAAGAATGATTGGGTGGCATTGATCTCTTACGACATCAAGCAGCACATTCTTCAGGACTTTACCCAGGACAAGCAAGCGATCTATGGCGGGTTAAATTCGCTGCGTATCGCCATGTCCGCCGAGACCAATCTGTTCGACGCCCTCTATGACACCATCGACCGGCTGGAAACTGTGGAGGGGCGTAAATACATCATCCTGGTCTCCACCGGCAAAGACACTTTCAGCAAGAAGACGTTAGACCAGATCTTGAAAAAGATACAGGCTTCCAAAGACATTGTGATTTATGCGGTCAGCACCGGCCAGGCCATCCGCAACTATGCCGAATCCCGTGGCATGATGGGAGCGTTTTGCGGCATCACTTCATTCAATTGCAATATTGAATATCTCCAGGCCGATAACCAGCTGAAAAGCTTTGCCAAAATGACGGGCGGCAAGGCCTACCTGCCGATCTTCCCCGCCCAGTTCAACGAGGCCTTTAACGATATTGGCCAGACCATCAGAAATGAGTACAACATTTCCTATCACCCCGTGAACCGCGCTCAAGATGGATCGTTCCGGAAAATCAAGGTTGAATTGGTGGATGAGACCGGGCATCCTTTACGCATGAGAGATCAACACGGAAAAGACGTGAAGTACCAGGTGCTGGCGCGCGATGGCTACAAAGCCAAGCAACAAGTGGAGTGAACTGGATTGGGTAATTGAGTAATTTTGTAATTGGGTAATTTGAATGCTTCTTGATACGCCTTGAAGGTGTTCCCGCAGCACTTTGTGTAAGCGTGTATGAACTCTGAACCGCTCCGCGAGCACATCGTCGATCTCCTTACCAAAGGGGAAGCCCACGTCGACGTGCGCAGCACCCTCGAAGACTTCCCGCCCGATCTTCGGGGACGCAAGCCTGAAGGCGCTCCGCATACGCCTTGGGAATTGCTGGAGCACATGCGTATTGCCCAATGGGACATTCTTCGCTTCAGCGTGGATGCGAAGCACAAATCTCCCAAGTGGCCTGAAGGCTGCTGGCCTGAGAGCGACTCGCCCAAGAGCGCGAAAGCCTGGGAAAAGAGTGTTCAGCAATTTCTTGCGGACCTGAATGAGGTGTGCAAGATCGTGCGCGACACCAAGCGCGACCTCTTCGCCCCTATTCCTCACGGCAGCGGTCAAACATTATTGCGAGAGGCCCTGCTGGTGGCCGATCACAACGCCTATCACCTGGGCCAACTGGTTTTGGTTCGCCGCATTCTGGAAGGGAAATAGAGGCTGTGTCTTACCACTGATTTCCACTGAGGCCACTGATCGGAAACCAGCGCTTGGCAATTAGCAAATAGCAATTGGCCAGAACCTTGACGCCAAAAACTGAACCTGCCGCTGATCGCGTGAGCTTGTGTTTTGTTCGCATCATTCCTTTTCCCGTCCAGAAAACTTTTCCAGGAGATGGCGCAGGGGCTAAAAGCCCTGTGTTTTTAAGCTCTTTCGGCACGACTAAAGTCATGCCCTGTTACAAATCTTTGCGAAGGTAACTTTAATAGACGTCCGGATGTAGTTTATTAGAGATCCAGATTTAGCTGGAGCTCAGATTAGCGGAAGAAGTACTGGAGCGCGTAGACCATTCCAACTCCCAGAAAGACTACCAGCGCCATTCCGATGCCCGGTTCCCTGTTCACCTCCGGGATCAAGTCTGAAGCAGCTACATAGAGAGTTACTCCTGCTGAGAGCGGCAGGCCGAAGTTGACTGATTGGGAGAAGACCGCCATGGTGAGCACCCCCGCCATGGTTGCGGCCCCCAGGATAGCTGAGGCAGCCCAGGCCACGCGCTTGCTCCGTCCGCTGGCGATCATCACCGATGCGGCGGTAAAGCCTTCAGGAACCTTGTGCAGAAAAACAGCAAGAAAGATTACCCATCCCAGCCAACTGGAAACCAGAAAGCCCGAGGCAATGGCGATGCCGTCGAAAAAAGTGTGGATCATCAACCCAAACAGTACGGAGTAACCCTTGTGCGCGGCCACGAATTCCTCCGCATGGGTCTCTTCGCCAAAATGGAAGTGAGGAGTTACGGTGTGCTCAAACAGATGGACCAGGAGATAACCCACGAGTATTAACAGCGGAGCCCTGGGTCCGGCAAGGCGAAGGCTTTCCGGCAGCATTTCCAGCAGAGCCGTGGCCAGCATAAAGCCGGAGCCCAGAGCCACAAAGTAACGCAGATAGCTGCGGCTCCAGTCCTTCTGCACGATCACCGCGCCGCCAAAGCCGTTGGCGGCTGCGGCGGTCAGGCCCAGCAGAATGCTGATGAAAATTGGGTTCATGGGGAAAGTGAGCCGAGAATAACAGGAATCAGCCGCTGTGGCGAATGTGCATTACGTCTCCATCCTGCACAATGTAATCTTTGCCTTCCAGCCGCAGAGTACCTTTGCTCCGGGCATTGGCTTCCGAACCGGCCTCCAGCAGTTTGTCCCAATGGATGGTTTCAGCGCGTATGAAATGCTTCTCCAGATCGGAGTGGATGGCGCCGGCAGCGTTCTGAGCGCGGGAGTTCCTGGGTACCGTCCAGGCGCGGCATTCGTCATCACCCACGGTAAAGAAGCTGATCACGCCCAGCAATTCGTAAGTCTTGCGGATCAGCCGGGTCAGTCCGCTTTCTTTCAGGCCATAGCTGGAGAGGAACTCCTGGGCCTCTTCGTCGCTCATGTCGGTCAGTTCGGCTTCCACCTTGCCGCAAATGGCGGTAGCGCCGGCATTCTTGCGTGTAGCTACCTCAGTGAGATTGTATTTCTCCCCCGCCTTCTCCAGATCCGCGCCCAGGCTGGACGACTCGTTTACATTGACCACGTACAGGATGGGTTTCTGGCTCAGAAACATGAATCCCCGGATGCGCTTTTCGTCGTCCGGGGAAATTTCCATCTCCCGTAGCGGCAGTTCTTTTTCGAGATGCGCTTTTGCCCGCTGGATCAGGTCAAACTCTCGCTCCAACTCCGTCGTCCGCATCTTTTTCAGGTCTTTTTCCAGGCGCTCCAAACGCTTCTCTACCTGACCCAGGTCGTTAACGATCAGATCAAAATCAACCGTCTTGATGTCCCGCAACGGATCGAGCTCGCCAACATGGGGAATCGAGGGGTCGTCAAAGGCCCGCACAACATGGGCCAGGGCATCCACGCCGCGAAGATTGGCGGCAAAAGCCGTCTCTTTCAACGCCTCCTGGCCAATGGCGGCCACGTCAGCGTATTCCACCGCGGCATGAACGAGCTTCTTAGGGTTATAAAGCTGGGCCAGACGGTCCAAACGGTCGTCGGGGACCTTGGCCACTCCCAGGTGCGCCTCGCGCGGATTCGCGTAGGTGCGGCTGGAGATATCGGCTTTGGTCAGAATTTTAAATAGAGACGTCTTGCCCACCTGGGGCAGACCAATGATGCCTGTTTTCATAGGGGCGCTTCTGGCTGCTAGCTACTAGCTTCTAGCTAAACCGGGTGTCAGATGTCTTGCTCCTTAGTGGCTTTCGATTGTCAGGTTAACGGCGACGGAGAACGCAGTGTAGGCTGTGGGCCGTGGTTTACAACCGGAATCTTGATTCTAACTCAAAACCGTTCATGTCAGATTACACGATTCAAGCCAGGAGCCAGCAGCTAGAAGCTAGCAGCTCCGCCACGCCGCGCTGTCAGAATCACTACTGCCAAGCCCAGCAAGAGAACGCCGCCTTCGGCTTGGGTCGATCTCTGATGTAAACGGTTGAACTCCACCCTGCGTGCATCGTCTTGCGGCAGATTGTCGATGGCCCCCATCTCCATGCGCAACGCGTGCATTCTGGGAGCAATGCCGAACTGGGAAACCATGGTCAGCAGCAACATGAGCAGCACCAGGATATGAAGGGGCGCAAAAAGCCTGGGACGGGTATACTTCGCCAGGTTAAACAGGACCGAAGAGCTGAGAAAGATCAACCCGGAGACCATTCCGATCCAATGCAAGCGTGTCAGGCTGGGGTTCACCACATTGCCGGCCAGTTCACGGGTGGGCAGAACGCCGCTGAAGACCACCGGAGCCAGCACCGCAACAAAAAAGATAATGCCGCCAATCCAGACGATCAGGGCCAGGAACATCAAGGTACGGAGAACTGTCATACGGGGACCGCAACGCTCTGCAAGATATCGCGGATAATAGTCTCCGCCTGCTCTGACCGTTTCAAAGTCGAGGAATAGCGAGCATTGACCACCACGCGATGTGAGAATACCGGCGATGCCAGAGACTTGAAATCCGCCGGGGTGGTGTACATGCGGCCATCCAGGTAGGCCATAGCTTGCGCTGCCCGATACAGCATGAGCGAACCACGCGGGGAGACGCCTAGCGAAAGCGCATCAGACTCGCGCGTCCGCCGCACGATTTCGAGCGCGTAGTCCACGAGCGAATCTTCCACCTTCACGCGCGTGACCTCTTCCTGCATGGCCAACACATCCGCGCCGCTGGCCACCGGCTTGACTTGATCAAGGCGGGCGGCTCCGGCCGTGGCGCGCAGGATCTCCCGCTCATTGGCCGCTTTGGGATAACCCATGCACACACGCAGCAGGAACCGGTCCAGCTGCGACTCCGGCAGAGGATAAGTCCCATGATGCTCAATGGGGTTCTGGGTCGCGATCACCAGGAAGGGCAGAGGCAGCGGATGGGAATGTCCATCAATCGTTACCTGGCCTTCGTTCATGGCTTCCAGCAGAGCCGACTGGGTCTTAGGGGTAGTGCGGTTGATCTCATCGGCCAGCAGCACGTTGGTGAATATCGGACCGGACTTAAACTCGAATTGCTGCTCTGTCGAGGAAAACACGGAGATTCCCAAAACGTCCGTGGGCAGCATGTCACTGGTGAACTGGACACGTTGAAACGAGCAGTCCAAAGCGCGTGCCATGGCATGCGCCAGAGTAGTTTTGCCAACTCCCGGAACGCCTTCAATGAGCAGGTGCCCACGGGCGAGTATGGACACCAGCGCGAGCCGTACGACCTCATCGTTTCCCCGAATAATGCTGCGAATCGATTGCTCAAGCGCAACTGCAAGTGCGGCCGTGGAAGACTTAGCTGTGGAAGACTGAATGGAGCTTATGGCCATTAATTTGAAATTCTACGTTAACCGCGTAACCGCTGCCTAGAGTACATAGAACGTTCGATTAGGGAAACCTTGCCCTGAATCGAAAGTAACAAGCTGGCATGGCGTGTCGACAGTACAATGCACTCAATGTCCACCCAAAAATCCGGACTTTCTGTCCGCAAGGTCCTGCGCTGGCTCGTCCTGGCAGTTCTGGTGATCGTCATAGTCCTCTTTCTGAAGAAGCCACAGCCGGTGGCCGAACCCATGTCCGCGCCGGTGGTCCAGCAGAGAGTCGAGGAGTTTCAGGGCAAGGTGCGGGACCTTCAGCAGTCTCATCAGCAGGGCGTGACTGCGCAGGCGCAGTTTACGACCGAGGAGATCAATGCCGTGGTCCAACAAGGGACGGCAGAACAGGTTTCCGTAGCTGCCAATCAAGTCAAGCCAACGTCAACCGCCGCAGAACCGCCGCCGGAAATTAAGCCCGCTCAGTTCATGTTTGCCGATGACCATGTGACCGGCCAATTTGTAGTGAACCTTTACGGCAAAGACATCTACGTTACCGTTTCCGGGAAACTAGGCGCAGCTGACGGCTACGTAACTTTTGAGCCAACCGAAATCAAGTTCGGAGATATGCCCGTGCCGGTTTCCCTGGTAAATGCGAGACTGCAAAGCAAGCTTCAAGATCCCGAGAACCACGAAAAGCTGAAGCTGCCTGATTTCGTCTCGGACATTCGCGTGGAGCACGGGCAGTTGATTGTGGTGGAGAAATAAGTTTCTGGGTCGGCAGGAGCGCTGGATTTGAAGAAAATTAAAGGGGCGCAATACCCAAAGACCGCAAGCGGCGATCCAATATCCTCCGATCAATATAAACGTTGTGCATAATGAGTTGCTGAAACTTTAAACGAAGGTCGCTCACGTGGCCTTGCCGATGGAGCGTTTCAAGAATTCCTACCGTGCCACGCACGCTCAATCCTTCCTTCTTGGCCAACTCCCTTGCTTTGAAATCATCCAGGAGGACTGCTTGAGCACCAAGTTCTTGGCCGAGAATGATCGTGCTCAGCTCACCAACACCAAGGCCAAGTTTTTTCCTAGCCGCTGATAACGTGGCTGGATTGTGAATCGACCTTACCTCAATCCAACCAGAGGCGGCGACTTGTGAAGCACCAGGCAATCCAGCGCCGGTGATAACTACTTCTTCGTAAACTTCAGTCGAAATGCAGAGTTGAGAATACAGCTCTCTAAGGAAGTCGAAACAGTTAAGTTTGGCTAAAATGATCAGTGGTGAGGAATCTGCAACGACTGTCACACGCCAAGCTCGTCGGCAGATCGGCGTTCTTCTTCCAAATCTTCAAAGCTGTATCGCAAAGGAGGAACGCCGTGCCTGGCAACAAAATCCATGAACTCTGCTATCGGCGTTTGGCAGAGTTCGGCAGCGCGACCTAAAGATACTTTGTCCTCCCGATAAAGCTCGAGCGCCAAGAGTCGGGCGGTCTCTTGAGAGACATCCACAGCACCCAGATTAGCGGCCTCCAGGAGATCAGAAGGCAGCTTTACAGTAACAGTTTCCATATCGCTAACCTACCCCATTTTGAGCTGACTTGTCACCCGGAAACTATTTCATTGGTATTCAGGTGCCCTTCCTGTCAGGCGCTCGATGCGCTTGGCAATGGGAGGGTGCGTGGAAAACAGATTTCCCAGACTTACACCCAACAGCGGCTGCACGATAAACAGATGCGCCGTAGAGGGCGAGGCAGCCATCGGGATGCGCTTTGAGTAGGCGTCCAACTTCTGCAAGGCCCGAGCCAGAGCATATGGGTTGCCGGTATAGTGCGCTCCGGTTGCATCAGCTTCATACTCACGCGCGCGGGAAACTGCAAGCTGAATCAGCGCAGCCGCGATGGGCGCCACAATCAGCATGAGCAGTCCGCCTCCACGGTCGCGATCATCACGGCCGCCGAACCAGAACCCAAGGCGAGCCAGCATAGTAATGGCGCCGGCCAAGGTAGCCGCGATGGAGCTGATCAATATGTCGCGATTGCGAACGTGTCCCAGCTCGTGGGCCAGCACGCCTTCCAGTTCTTCATCGTCCATCAGGTTCAGAATTCCCTGCGTGACAGCCACAGAGGCGTGATTCGGGTTTCGTCCGGTGGCGAAGGCGTTAGGAGATTCGGTCGGAATCACATAAATCTTGGGCATCGGAATGCCCATGCGGCTGGTAAACCGCTCCACTACGCTGTACACCCTGGGAAGTTGCTCGCGCGTGACCGGCTGCGCC
>DATMMY010000432.1:0-6197 GCA_035569515.1 Candidatus Solibacter sp.
AAGCTGGGTTGCTGGAGCCAGCAAACGACTCAGAATCCAGAAAGGAGCACCGAACACCCTCAACAACTTACATGAATTTTCGGAACAACACGAATCGGAATGCGGTACCGAGAGTCTCTGGTTCTCGCAACCATCCCACCCGGGATGGTTGGGGCTGTTACTTGTCTCGCCAGCGCGCGACGTCACTAAGCGGCATCACTAAAAGGTAAAATGCTATAGCCCTTGAGGTAATAATTTCCCTGGCGAAAGATTCCGCAAACCGTGGAATCAATGGCTTGATGGAGAAACAGCAGCCGGGATCGCGTCCGGCTTAACTTCCCCAACCGCATTTTTGTGCCGATGGAAAAGCTTTCGAAGAATGTCGGGATAGTACTCGCGCAAAACGTTATAGCCGCTGTTGTAAACCAGGTTCATGCCGGTATTGGCGAATGCGCTGCTTACGCTGCGGTCCTGCTTAGGGTAATAGCTTGTGGAGACAGCCGCGGACATGAGCTGTCCGAGCGTCTGCGAAGTGTTGAAAGTTGATCTGCCGTCGTCTTTGCGGGTGATGACAGTGCGCTCCACCGCATACCAGCTCCGCGACCACGTCGACCCAACTCCTCGGCGGAAATAGCGAGGGTCCTGCTTCAGCAGCGCCGGCAGCAGCCCGGAAATAAACAGGCTGGAGGTCACCTGGTCCCCTTCGGAAGCAAGAAAGCGCTTCCCGAATGCGTTCCAACCCTGGCCATAATGAGGCTGGCCATTGGTGGCCTGCTGAATCGAAGACTGAAAAGCGTTGCCGATGTGGGCGCTGAAATCAAACATCTGGTGAAATGAGAGCACGTATTTTTCCCGCGTAGTGAGAGGGCGCTGGTTCGCGGGAACGTCGTTGGTTGTCTGGAAGTTGGGAATGAACCCGAGGATCCGCTTGGAGTTCTCGGCATTCTGAGCATCTCCGGCCTGCGTGCTCTGCTGCGAGGGATGCGTGGCCGGCGTGGATGCCGCTTGCCCTCCCGCATAGCCACAAAGGCAAACGAGATAGACAGTGGCCGCCACAGCCCTCTTACAACCTAGATCCAACACGAATCCCTCCGATTCCAAAGCACCGATGATGATTTTTAAAGAAAAAGCAGTTTAACAGCTACCCAGCGCTCGCCATTCGGTCCCGACGGTTAAGAATTATGTAGAAGGCTGGCCCAACGCCAGCACAATGTCCCGGGTCCTGGATAGCAGCAAAGATGATTGAATCCTCAAATTCTGAGGAGTATTCTCAGTCCCATGCTCAGTTCCAGGGTTCCGAGTTCCAAGAATTCGGGTTCTAAGAATTCGAGTTTTAAGGATTCGAGTCTTAACGACCGGCGCACCAGGATCGTCGTATTCCTTGTGATTAGCTGGTTGTGCGGATGGTCGCAGGCTTTTTGCCAGACCGAATCCCCGCCTCAGACGGAGCAGGTCTTTCGCGCGAACGTTGATCTGGTGGTGGTGGACGCGCTGGTATTTCACAAGAAGACCAAGCGTCCGGTAGACGCAATGCGGCGCGAAGACTTCCGGATTTACGAAAACGGCATCCAGCAACAAATCACATCCTTCAGCCAGGATGAATTGCCACTCTCGATTGTTTTCCTGTTTGATCTGACGGACAGCGTTCGTCCCGTCCTGCAACCCCTGGCGGAAGGAGCGCTGCGGGCCTTGCAGCACTTAAAGCCCCAGGATGAGGCCGCGGTGATGGTCTACGCCGCTTCCACGCAAATGCTCCAGGATTTCACGACCGACCGGCAACTGATTGTGAACGCTATACAAAGAGCCAGCCGGATGGAGAGTAGGGAGGCCGCGTTCTTTAACGAGGGGATATTTCAGGCGGCCTTGCAGGCGGAGCGCTCCGCCATCCCAGGCGCCCGGCGGGTGATTGCCTGGTTTACTGACAACATACCGAACATTCCCTCAGAAGATGTACGAAGCCAGTATGCAAAGAGCATGCCGCCCGGAAGCATTCACACGGAAAAGGACGCGCTCAATGAACTCTTCAGAAGCGGCGCGGTAGTTTGCACCATGCTCGAACGCAGCGAGATCTCGGAGAGCGAGTTCATGGCCAACAGGAATAATCCGCTCATGATGTTGTACCGCAAACAGTATCCGCCCGGCGACGTTTACAAGTATTCCCAGGAGACCGGCGGGCAAGTCTTTGAGCCGTACGGCATCAAGCAGACCGCCAAAAGGCTTTCAGAGATGATCGATCGGATCCGCAACCGATATGCGTTGGGGTACCATCCTTCGGCTGCGTCGCACCAGGCATCCCCAGGACGGTTTTATCAACTCCAACTAAAAGTAACCCCTGAAGCTGAACAGCGCGAGGGAAAGCTCATCGTGAAGACCCGGCGTGGCTTTTACCGCTAGATCAGCGACTGATCTGTTCGTCTTGTCCCGGCATATCTTTTGCCGCTTGTGGGGACTTTCGGCATTCTAAGCCTCCTCTGTGGAACTTTGTGTCCTCTGTGGTTGGCTGTTGTTCGTGGCTGCGGCTGCGCTCTGGATCAGTTGATCTTGGTTCTCCTGAAAACCTTACGGTAGACTAAGGCCCGTAAAGGCTCATAAGATCATTGCAGGTGATTGACCAGATTGGCATCAGGCGAGAAAATGGATAAGCCCCTTCGAGACTGGAATATAAGTGAAACTGAAACCGCAAGATGCGGGACTATTTGAAGTTCTTGACCGGATTTTAGACCAGGGCATTTTTTTCGACGCCTGGGTACGGGTGTTGTTACCCACGACAGAACAAGCCCAGATCGTTCCGGTTCACGTCTGGACATATCTGCATTTCGGCGAACTGTCTGTCTGATTTGTGCAAGCGTTCTTTTGCTGCCGCTCAGAATTTCGGTAAAGCCGCTGCTGTGAGTCTCCTAACCGCCTCAGCCTTACGAGCAGAGCTCGCTTGCCATGTCTTCCAAATGGTCCCGGAGATAATTCACGGCTCGCCGCGACCAGTACGAATATAGTTTGAGCGCCAACAGCAGAGTGGCCACGCTCAACGCCAGGGGAAACCACTCCAGGTTCCAGAAGCGGGAAACAACCACGCTGATGGCGCCATAGAGGGCTATGGGGATGAAACTCAGCAACGACGCATAACCCGCTGCCTTGGAGATCACCTGCGACCGGGTCACGGTGGCATCGATACGCTTGGGCCAATAAACAGAAACCATGTTCCCGGCGCCCAGGGCCATTAACAGGAAGGCGACAAAAGCAATCGTGGTGGTTACGAACGAAAGCCACGGTATCAAGGAAAACGCCAGCAGTCCCAGGCTTACCGCCAGGTAGATGGCCGCCACAATTCCTCCATGAGTAAGGTTCTTTCCGATCATGACTTTTCGCAAAGGAATCGGGGAGACCAGCCAGCGGCTGAATCCCGTGTGGTCCATGCCAAAGATGTTGTAAGCCAGACTTGTTGATCCATACACCAGGAAGGCCGTAAACATGCCATGCAGCAAGCCCATATGGCCGGAACCAAAATCGCTTTTCGCGTTGAACCCCTCGCTCAGGATGGGGATCATGGCGATAACGGGTACATAGAGCATTTGCAGTACGAGCCGCAGATTCTGCTTGATGTAGCGAAATTCCTTTTCCACGATCGCGTCAAAAACTTCGTCCCCTGCAACAAAGGTCCAGCCCGGCTGGGCCCTGCGCCGGCGGCGGACAGCGTAAGACTCGGAATAAATTTCTCCCTGATAAGTCCTTCTGGATTGTCTCCAGAGCCAGGCAAAGGCCACCAGGCTGTAGAGGACCAGCAGGGCCGCGGTCCACATCACCTGGAGATTGTCCGACTGAATGGCATGCGACACGAGTCCCGGCGGCGACACGCTGTTCACTGGTGCGAGAAAAGTTGCGACTGTTGACGATGGCTTTAAGCGCCCCAGCCTGGAAAAGTTACGGATCGTCAACTGGAACAAAACACCCATCACCAGGCTGAGAATCGCGATGAGCTCCCGGCCTTTGCGGCTGGTTTGGAACCGCTGAAACAGCCCGGCCAGCACCCGGTAGCTCAGCACGTTGAAGAGCGCGAACAGCGGAAATAGCAACGCTGCGGGCGCGGCCCAACCGGGAGTAGAAGCTGCGATGCCCAGCCAGATGGCGAATAGCCACAGCATCCTCAGGACAGCGCTGGGATCAAATATGCCGTAACAAAAGTTCAGAAAAAGATAGAGCCGGAAAGAAATTGGGTACCTGGCAATCTCCTGAAAGTTCACTGCGGCTGAAGAAACCACGGCCTCCAGCTGCCATGTCACCAGTACCACCCAAAGCAGCACGCCCACAATCCAGTCTGCGCCGCTTTGGAGCAGGCTGAAGGTAATCGCGCTAAAGCCAATACTGCTGCCCACCCAGAAAATCACGAGGAACAGCGAGCCCACAACGTTGACGCCCAACTCGGCTTGGCGGTTCTTTTTCCGGAGTGAGTTACGGAAGATCTGCCATCGCAGTTGAATCAGCAGGAGCAGATGATTTGGGCGGGTCACAGCCAGGAGAGTGCCCCCGCATCTTGTTTTGCCCCTCCCACCACTTCCAGAAAGATCTCTTCCAGGGTCAATGGGGACTGGTCGTGTCCGGCAATCCTTACTCCGGCCCGCAGATCATCGAGTGAGCCGCTGGCGACTAACCTTCCGTTCTGGATAATTCCAATGTGGGTGCACAGGCGTTCCACCACTTCCAGAACATGGGAGGTCAGGAAGATCGTTCCTCCGCGCTCAATGAAGCGGTGCAGCAGCCCTTTGAGCGTGGTTGCGGCAATGGCGTCCACGCCCTCAAAAGGCTCATCGAGAAACAGCATTTCAGGCCGGTGAATCACGGCTGCAGCCAACGCGGTCTTTTTCTTCATACCATGGGAGTAGTCGGCCACCAGCTTGTCGGCGGAGTCGGTGAGACCCATAAAATCCAGCAGTTCGGCGGCGCGTTGCGCTGAAGTAGCGCGGTCCAGTCCGTACATGCGGCCCACAAAATTCAGCAATTGGGCGCCGGTGAGCCGCTCAAACAGCGCCAGGCCTTCCGGTACAACTCCAATCCGGCGCTTTACCTCTACACTGTTCTTTTCCAGGTCCAGGCCGAAAATGCGGATCTCGCCTTGCGTGGGACGGAGCAATCCGGTCAGCATCTTGATGGTCGTGGACTTGCCGGCCCCGTTCGGACCGAGAAAGCCATAGAACTGCTGCCGCTCCACGGTAAGGTCTAAGTTGTCCACAGCCGTGAGGTCACTGAAAGTGCGCCGCAACCCCCGGGCTTCCAATACGATCTCAGGCATTTGTATGCAGGCCGTCCTTACTGCGAGAGATTGCTTGACTTACTCATCCCGTCGTCCCTCGCTCTAGATATACCAGCTTACCCTGAAGCAGCAAAAGACAGTTCAATCCCCGGTGGAATAGTGTAGCCGGATAACATCAGTCAAGAAATTCGAGCGCTTTGAGAATCGAGGGTTGGCCAAGAGAAATGGCGAACCCGAGTTCCATGAGTGACGCTTCCGGCAGCGCGGCAACGATCGCGCCAGCAGGCAAGCCTCTGGTCCGAGCTGGAAAACTTTGGGAGCAGCTTACGATTGCAGGCGACTCTTTCCGCCGTCACTACGTCAAAGAATATGCACCGGCAGGGTGCACAAAACCACCACCAACAGCGGCAACACTCATGATCTCTAAGTGTGCCAACCCGCAGTGCTCCAAGCTGCTGATGCGTCTTGATGGCGGAAGATTCTTTGGTTTCCCCACCTCCAAGAGCAGTGTCGAACACTTCTGGCTGTGCCTGTCCTGTTCCAAGAGCTACACGCTGAAACACACCGAGGGCAAAGTGGAGTTGGTGGCCCGCAGAAAAAAAACCGCCTGAGGGGATTGGGTCAAGAGAATTGGGTAATTTTGTAAGTTGGTAATTGGGTAATTGTGGAATGCTGGGCACTCGATAATGTCTTCCTGGCGAAGTCTATTTTTAGCCTTAATGCCTCTCGATGAAAATTCAATCCAAGAAACGTTTTCGCTTGCTCTTCCGGCTTAATCAGCGGTCATCCAGCGCAAGATCAGCGATTAAAGCGCCTTGCTTTCTGATCAGTGGCTTCAGTGGAAATCAGTGGTAAGTTTCGGTTCTGGGCAATTGCTATTGCTATTTGCCAAAGACTGGTTTCCCGATCAGTGGTCTCGGTGGAAATCAGTGGTAAGACTCTGAGCCTGGCGTTCATAGCAATTTCAAATACT